>CAVOEZ010000195.1:0-7201 GCA_963694355.1 Latescibacteria bacterium UBA2968
AACGATTCCTGCTTGAATACCGGTTCTGGGTCCCTTCCACAGGGCGATGAAGAGTATTGGAACAGTTTCAAGGGTTATTGATCCGCCCTGAGGCAACCGATAGAGCTTGAAGTAGCCCAGAACGATGGCGAGAGCCGCAGCAGCAGCAACAAAGGTATAGGATCGGGTGATAACGCCGGGGGTGTTGGACAAGATGGAGTCAGTCTTTTGGGTGGGGCGTACTGCTGATTTTCTAACGAGGATTTTCTTTCGAACCAGTCTTCTTATTGCTGATCATCTCCTTGCTTACCTTTTGGTAGTGCACGTTTAATTCGTGATAAAACTCTTTGAAGGGCTGTAGTACCCTTTGGGTCATCCTATCCCGCCTCTTGCGTATCGCCATTCGTCCCGCCGCTGTGATCACATCCCCGTGTTGTTCGATCATGAGTCCCTGAACCTGACCCCGGTCGCTCTCCCACCAGGTAATCAAGTGCTGACAGGTCTCTCGAAATACCCTCAGATCAGACGCACGAAGATCTTCCATACGCTGCCGGATATAATCCAGAGCCACATCCTCCTCATCCAGCGTGGTCTTTAAAGCCAGATTCTCGGTTTCTTCAGCCGGTCGTGGTGCATCGGAGGATTCTTCCTGACCATTCGAAAGATCGCGTTCGATGTGGGTGATCGATTTCTTGCATTCAGATAGTATGTATGCGAGTCCGGAGAGTGCCACATCGTATAGCTTGAGGGTGATCTTGGCAGCCTGCCTCGAGGTGGAGTGGATTCTGCGTTTGTCGACCTGGAGGCGACGGATTTGTTGTGCCGTCAATCTGGAAAGTTCTTCTATCTGAGTCGCTTGCTCGGCATCGAAAGTGCGGATACGCTGTTCTACGAATTTTTGTGCCGCATTTCTTTCTTCGGGAGAAAGAATCAGAAGTACTTCTGAGGTTTTTTGCATTGTTGGAATTCCCGTGATACGGTATCTTTTCAGTCTCTGGATTCGCCCCCTGAATATACAGCAATCAACACACTGTATCAAGCAGGCTGAGATCACGCATTCTTGGAGGAAAGTAGACTGTATGTCGGATGAAACACCTAAACGTATCCTGTTAGGTCAAAAGGAGAAGGTGGACCGTGACTTTATCCATGCGTTTCTGGACAAGATCGGCGGGTTCAGTGTTATCGGGGTGGCGTCCGCGGCTGATCTGATTCAGAAACTTCGACAGAATCCGGATCTTATTCTTGTGGATCCAAAGATCGAAGGTAACATCCTCAAAGCAGCTGAACTGATCCGTCGAATGCCCAAGTTGAATCATGTCGGACTGGCCATCGTAACCGCAGATCTTTCTGATTACGATCGATGCAAGGGCAAGGGATTTGATGGGATTATCGAAAAGCCTTTCACGCCAAAGGGTTTGCTCGCAAAGGTCTGGAAGATTCTGGAGTCGACACCCCCGCTTCCTGGTGATGGCACGCCTGCAAAGCTTGAAGTGGATATTGAGGGTATTGAAGGACTGCCCACTTTACCTTCAGTTTACGCCCAGGTTGAAAAACTGTGTGAAGACCCGGATGTGGATGCCGATGATCTGGCGAAAGTGATCGAGACGGACCCGTCGATCACCATGAAGTTGTTAAAACTCTCGAATTCTGCATTTTTCGGATTCAACAGGGAAATCAAATCAGTGAAGGATTCGGTTTCGCTCCTGGGCAACCAGACGGTAAAGAATGCCGTCTTGAGTATCTCCGTGTTCGAGGCTACAAAGGGAATGGACACGTCTGGTGGTCTGGATCTGAAGGAGTTCTGGAGACATTCTGCAGCCTGCGGGTCGGTGGTGAAGTTCATCGCAAAAAAGATGCGCATCGACAGAGAGGAAAGTTTTACTGCCGGCATTCTGCATGATATTGGGAAAGTGATCCTGAATGGTCTCTATTCGCAATTCTATGAAAGCGTATTGAAGGCCGTTGCCGAGAAGCAGATTTCCATTATTGAAGCCGAGGAGTCTGTACTGGGGGTGATTCATACCAAACTGGGTCAGGAGTTGGCAGAGAGCTGGGGTATTCCTGCCAGGCTGATCGAGGCCATAGCATCCCATCACCGTCCTGGCCGATCCGAGAGAGACCCTGAACTGGCCAGTCTGGTTCACATTGCGGATGCTGTCAGTCGAAATCTCGCGGTTGGCTCGGGAGGAGACGCGCTGGTCCCGGCAATTCACCCCTTCGCTTTCAACCAGCTTGCGGTGACTGCTGAAGACCTGGTGGAATGGGAACAAGAAATGGTAGAGGGAATCGAAAAGGATATGGCTTTCCTGGCCGCAACCGCCTGATCATTCCGTTTGGCAGAAAAAAAATGACGAAGGGCCGCCACATTGCTGTGGCGGCCCTCGCTTTTGACCCGGCAGTCAGGCTATTTTCCTTGAGCCCTGTCGAAAATGGGGCGCATTTTCTCAACTACATCCGTGTCCAGATCGGAAGATGATACGATCTCCGTAAACTCCTCCGGTGTTATGCCGAGTTCCTCCAGGAACTTTTTGTCGGCGCCTCACGGATAGATATAATCACCCAGGTTTCCCCGTAACATTGCTCTCGCCTTGTCCGTAATGCGCGGCAACCAGGGGATACCTCCCATTGCCAGCGACCTGCCACGCGGACGAAACTCGATCGCAGAGTGGAGAGGATCCATTTTGAATGCTCCTTTCTTGATTGAGGTGCGGGTATCATACCAGGTATTTCACAATATAAAATAGTGGACAATCGGCCGAAGTCAAGATTGCACTTCGATTTCAGCCTTGTATGCCGAGAGCAAGGTGTCTCCATACCGCTTGCTGATTACCCGGGTGAGCCGGGAACCCAGGTTAGGCAACTCCACGGTGTGCGCGTGCTGAATCATTACCGAGCAACCCGGGGCCAGGACATCAGATTCGTTCACCCAGGAGAAAACCTTAAGGACAAAAGGCTGTTCGTCCCATTGCATATGGTAGGGGGGGTCCAAAAACAGGATATCGTATTGTTTTTTCCTTTCGAGATCGGAATTGAGTAGCTTTTCAGCCTGAAGGCTTGTCACCTCTATCCGGTTTTCAATTTTCCAATCCAGAACCAGCTTGGCGATGAACCGATACCTCCGTCGGTCCAATTCATTCATCACGACATCTGCACCTCTGCTGTAGGCCTCAAGTCCAATCTGTCCAGAACAGGAAAATAGATCGAGAAAGCTCAACCCACTCAGGTCGGCGCCCAGCATCGCAAAGGCGGCCTCCTTAACGCGGCCCGATGTGGTGGCAGCGCCTCCGAATTTTGCGTTATTGAACGGGACAACGCGACCTTTTAAGGAACCCGTAATTATTCTCATAGGAAAAACATACGATGTGCGAAGGTAGAGGGAAAGTCAAAAGGGCAAGTATGCCACTGCATATCCTCCCCGCAAGGCGCACACGAACTTGACCGCAAGGGGCGGAATGTCTTATAGTCGTTACAGATGTATAGTCTGTCGGGCCGGTAACTTACTGTGGGGAGCATAATTGTGTTCAGCAGAATGATTTTTGCCTTCTTCCTGCTCTCCGGAATGGGGAAGGCACTCGCGGATGAAGCCGACCAGATGCTTTCACTGTCCGGGCTCTTGGGGACGGTTACTGTGGAGGGTTCGCAGTGGCAAAGGCTCGATCTGAGACCCAAGTTTGGAGGTGGTGGACTTGAGGCCGTTCTGGATCTGGAGCTGTTCCTCGATGATGAGGGCAGGTTTCGCAATCTGGGCTGGGACTTTTCTACACGCCGGCGAGGTCTGGAAAGCGTCCTGAGAAAGATTCATTATGTCAAGTATGGTGAACCCAACGATCCGAAGCGCAGGATTTATCTCAGGATTGGTGCCCTCGAAAATGTTACGCTCGGGCAGGGGATGATCATGCGCCGCTACCGAAACACCATGGATTCTCCCGCTGTCAAGAAGACAGGTATGGATTTTCAATTGCGGGAATTGTGGTATGGGAAGGTTTCCATTCGCGCTGTGGTCAACAATTTCCTGGATCTTGAAAGCGGTGGCCCGGTTGTTGGTGGACGTATGACCTTCCTGCCAGGAAGTGGCGTGGAGGTCGGCGTAACAGGCGTTCTTGACACCGATCAGCTGAGTGGTTTGCCCGATTCGGTTCGTACGGGGATGAAGGAGCGGGACTACGGGTTGTTCGGGGTTGACATTGCCTATCCGCTTTTGCGCGGACCCATCGCGCACATGAGCATATATGGTGGCGTGTCCCGCACCATGCTTTCTGATAAATCAGGGACGGGGCTGAGTGGCCCAGGAATTCTTGTCCGGACAGGGGGGCTGACGGTTCAAGCCGAGTACCGTTGGGTAAAGGGCCATTTCAGTCCGGGTCATTTCGATGCATTGTACGAACTCAATCGAGCCGTATACCATGCGGATACCGACAGCATTACCACACGTGAGCAGTCGCTCGAGAAGTTGACTCTGCAGGGCGTATTCGGGGATGCGAGACTGTCTTTGGGACCTTTGCTGGAGGCAGAAGCATCATATCAGCATCTCAGTGGCAAAGGGAGCGATGATCGCAGACTCGAAGGACGCGCCGCCCTCAAGCCTGCTTTGTTGAGGCAACTGCCGCAGATTGAAATGGCCGAGGCTTATTACGAAAATCGGCGACGAGGAACCGGCGGAGTGAAATTCCTTGATGCCTCTCCCGACACACGGTATGGATACCGGATTGGTCTGAATCCAGTACCGAAACTCTCAATCATTCTGGATGTAGAGTTCTCTTATTCGCCGGATTCGACTGGAAGTTTCAAGAGAAGAAGGAGTTTCAACCTGCAGTCCGTTATTACGCTCTAGAAAGCAGAACAACCAAAGAGAAAAGCCCTCCATAACCAGTATGGAGGGCTTTTCTCTTTATCGTTGCTCGACTCACGTGATTTCATCTCGCGTCAGGGGAAGTGTGAAAATGAAATTGCTTCCCTTCCCTTCCTCGCTCTCCACCCAGATCTTACCACCGTGAGATTCTATTGCCATCTTGCAGAATGTCAGCCCGAGGCCCGTTCCGCTGCGCTGCCGACTTTCAACCTGACCGAACTTTTCGAATATCGTTTCCAGATATTCCGGAGGGATGCCCTGTCCCGTATCTTCCACCTGGACTCGAATACTGTCGTTCTCAAGTTCACCGCGGACCGTAATGGTTCCACGCCGCGTGGTGTGCTTGATTGCGTTGATGAGAAGATTGGAGAGCGTTCGGTAGAGCAGATTGCGGTCGCCGGGAACCTGAGGCAGGTCCTCGGGTGCGGCCACTACAATTTCCTTATCCTCGGCCCTTGCAGGATGCTCGAATTCCTTGGCGACGGTGTTGAGGATTTCGAGGATGTTTAAGGTCTCCAGATTCAGGTTCAACTGGCCTTCTTCCATTTTGGAAATGTCCAGCAGGTCCTGGATCATATTGAATAGCAGATCGCAGCTTCGCTGCGCAGCATCCAGACATTCCTGTGTTTCCTTGAGTTCTTCCATCCCCACGATCTCGAGATTCGCCTTGACCCCCGTCAGAGGATTTTTGAGATCATGGATGATCATCTGGGTCAGATTCTCTTTCGTTCTTTCGAGTTCCTTCAGTTCTGTATAACTCTTTTCGAGATCATCGTGGAGACGTTTTACGCGGATTAATGATTTGATTCGCGTAAGCAGTTCCAGTTTGTTGAACGGTTTGGTAAGGAAGTCGTCTGCCCCGGCCTCGATACTCTGGATTTTGTCATCCAGTTCCTTGAGTGCGGTGACCATGACGATGGGAATGAAACGGGTTTTCTCGTCCCCTTTCAAGGTCTTGCAGACTTCATACCCGTTCATTCTTGGCATCATTACATCCAGAAGTACGATATCAGGCGCTTTTTCTGCCACTCGCTCAAGGGCCTCCACTCCATCGAAGGCGGTCATGACCTCGTACTTCTCGGGTATCAGGTATGCCTCGAGCAACTCAACGTTTTGCGGATTGTCATCAACTACACAGGACAGTGGATTCAGGCATTAGTGCTTTCTCGGGTGACTACTGACCGTTTTGATCCAGATAGGCTCGAATCGTCAGTGGCAATTGTCGTGTGTCGATCGGTTTGGAAATATAATTGTCGCAACCCGCCTCCCGGGCTTTTTCTTCGTCCCCACGCATAGCATGAGCCGTGAGAGCGATAATTGGGACCTCCCTGGTTCTGGGATCGTCCTTTATTATAGCTGTTACCGTAAGGCCGTCCAAACCCGGGAGCTGGATGTCCATAAGGATCATGTCAGGAATATCCGACTGTACGATTTTAATCGCATCCGCCCCTGTGGTCGCCTGTTTCACATCGTACCCCTGCGCTTCCAGGATATCCGTGATCAGCTCCATATTCATCGGGTTGTCTTCAACGACCAGGATGGTTTCTCCGGCCATTTGGCAGTCTCCAGTGAGTTCTCGAGTCACAGAATCTGTGACAAAGGGACGTTTCTACAAATCCCAGTATGCCAAGAATATAGGATAAGAAAGAGGAAGTCAAGCTACTCTTAGACTGTGCAATTTATCGCACTTTTTGCTTTGCCTGGACCGGAAAAACTCGCTTCTCAAGCTCGGCTTTCGCGATTTTGTTCTCCGGATCCAGGGCCAGTGCTCTCCGGTAAGAAAGCGCGGCATCCGCAGGTCGGTCAACTTTGTCATACGCCTGGGCGAGTGCCAGGTGCGCTTGCCAGTCATCCGGGGTGTTTCGGACCACGTTCTCGAATGCTCGGGTGGACTGTTCATAGTTCCGAAGATTGTAGAGCAGGATGCCCAGATTGAATTGCGCGACGTTGAGGTCTGGATCGTGTTCGAGAGCGACCCGATAGTGTTCCAGAGCGGAATCGTAAAGGCCCTTTTGATGGTGTTCGACACCCAGGTCGAACCGAACCCTGGCAATGGCGTTGGCAATCCTCACAGGGTCGCCTCTGCCGGTTTCGTGTGCGATGCGAAGAAAGCGTTCGAGGTAGACAACGCCCTCGGCCTTCATCCCGGCCTTGATCATACCCATTCTGGCTTCAACGGGAATTCCGCTGTTTCCTGGTGCGGCGAGGTTCCATTGCCGCGATGCCTCTTCCTTCTTCCCTTGCCTCAAATAGACTTCCCGAAGGAGCAGGTGCCCAAGCATAAATTCAGGTCGGACCTTTATGGTCATTGCGAAGGCATCGGCAGCGGCCTCCCACTCCTGGGCGTGATACGATGCCATGCCGAGTTTGATA
>CAVOEZ010000196.1:0-7191 GCA_963694355.1 Latescibacteria bacterium UBA2968
GAGTCTGGGAGATTCAGACGGGGTGCGTCAGGGCCAGCTCGTTTTTGCGTTTGGAAGTCCTTTGGGTCTCGAGAATTCGGTTACAATGGGGGTGGTGAGTTCGGTGGCCAGACAGCTTCAGCCGGAAGACCCGATGATCTATATCCAGACAGATGCACCAATCAACCCCGGGAACAGCGGGGGACCGCTGGTGGATGCCGGTGGTCGGGTGATCGGTATAAATACCTTGATTTTCAGCCAGTCTGGGGGAAGCGAAGGCATCGGGTTCGCGGCGCCAAGCAATATTGTTCGGAATGTCTATGAGCAGGTGAGCAAGACCGGGAGGGTTCGACGTGGTGAAATTGGCGTAAATGCGCAGACCCTCACGCCTGTGTTGGCGAAGGCCCTCAAGCTCAATCGGGATGTGGGTGTTATCCTGTCGGATGTCTATCCGGATGAGCCTGCGCATCAGGCCGGTCTGAAAATGGGTGATGTGGTATTGAGTATCAACGGGAAGCGGATGGAGAATGGCCGGCAATTCTATGTGAATCTATACAACAGGGCGGTGGGTGACATCGTGAGCCTGGCTGTGCTGAGAGGGGCTGAAGAGGTTACATTCAGGGTGGCTGTTATTGAAAGAATAGACGATCCTTCTCGATTTGTGGACATGGTCAGTCCGGAAAAAAATCTGATCCCGGAACTTGGGATACTCGGCCTGGATCTTCTCAAAGAGGTGGCCAGGATGTTCCCCATCATCAGGAACAGATCCGGGGTTGTGGTTGCTGCACGGGCCTACGATGCACCCTTCTGGCGTTCCGGGTTGATCCCTGGTGATATCATTCATGAGATAAACACAGTCCAGGTCAAAAACATAGAGGACCTGCGGCGACAGTTGAAATCACTGAAGACATACAGCCCTGTGGTACTGCTTATTGAACGGGAAGGAAAGTATCTTTACGTGGACTTTGAGATGGCTTGAGATCAACACATAAACATAAATAGCGGGCCGCATTTCCACGGAGGAGTGCGGTCTTGTTTTTTTACCGCCAATGCAGGGGTCAATTTTGCCGGGTTGGAGCAGTTGCAGTTTTCTTCGTTGTCTTCTTCAGGAAGGCGTCAGGAGAAATGCGTGGAGCGAGGAATTTTAACAGCAGGTCGCGATCGTCGGGGCTTAGATTCAGGAACTTGAAACGGACACCTTGCGAGGAGGCTTTTACCGCGCGGGCGACCTTTCCTTCGAGCACCTTCGGGAGTTCTGTGTGGCTCTTGAGCCGGATCAGATCGTTGTCTTCGATCTCGGTTTCTGCGGTCACCACGAACCCGCTTCCACTCAGTTCGCGCATGCGGATGGGCAGGGGTTCAATCTCGTGTTCGAATTTTTCATAAAGCTTTTCGGAAGGCGTAGCATGCCCGGTCTTCACGGTGGGCAACCAGCCTGCCACCGAGTCGAGGTTGAGGTCACAGGAGAAGGTTTTACGACCATCATCATAAGTAAGGGATTCCGAGTGTTGCAGCATCAAGTAGGGGGTCGGCCGTTTCACTTCTTTCATCACGCATGTACGAAACCGATATTCACTGCCCAGTTCGGACCAGAAGAACATCCACACGTCCTGGTTTTTTTTGAGTTTCACAGGCCGCTTCGCGCTGAACTGTTCAACATATATCGCCAGATCATCGAGGTCGAGGATCGGAGCTGATAGCAATCTGGACCGCTTCTTTCCTCCCGCAAGCACATAAAGCTTTTGTCCAGGGTCCAACTCTCGTGTATTTTGAGGCCTATGGTCGGGAGCTCTGTATCTGAACCCCAGCTTTCTGCGAAGTGCATCCAGTCGTTCGACTTGCTCATCCATTTCCAGCCAGGGCATCTTCTGTACTTTTGGCATCCAGGTGGCCACCGCCTGATCGAATACATCGATGGATGTGAGCAATTGGGCCGGATTCTGGAGTTTGGCATGGGTTGCAAGGCGTTCCGCGGTAACTTGCTCGATATGATTCAGATCTTTTTCAAAAGAAAGTTTTTCCAGAACTTCGTATCTTCGCTCCAGGTTTCTGCGTCTCTGTAATTTTTGACGGATGCGGTTTGCGATGAAAAGCAGAAGAGGTACAGCCAGGAGCCCGGCGATGACCCAGATCACAGTTACAGACTCGGGATCTTCGCGGGTGCCGATCATTTTGAGAACAGGTCCAAACGATTCCAATTTGAGCACTGACAGCATGATTTCTCGTCACCTCTTGATATCCAATTCTAATTCAGAAAAACCTCTGTCTTCGCCTATAATATAGGCAAATTTCGTGCCGGGCGTATGTTAATACCATTCTCCGCGAAACCACAACTGTCCAAGCCCTTTCCATTCCCTTTAATCCATTGATGAAAAGAGAATGCTCAGTCTTCGTAGAGTCCCATGCGCTGGATTGCCTCCGATATGACGCCTGGGACGAGCCCCTCGATGGGGATTCCCTGTTTAATGTTCGTCCTTGCGTGGGTGGAAGATATCCTGCAGAGCTCTTCCGGCAATTCGATCAGGTTAATGCCATCAGTGTAGGGTTTCACATCCGGCGCTTCCATCCTTGCTTGTATTGAAATCTTGTCGTTGTGGTCTCTGTTGGCAACAATTATGGTGGCGTGGCCAAACAACATGTCCAGGTCGCTTTCCATATTTTTATAGTAACGATGGTCGAACAGCCGCTCCAGTGTATCGTATCCGATAACAAAGAAGAGACGTGCGCCAGGGGGATAGTGCGGAATCAGTGCAAGTGCTTTGTCCACAAATCTGGCGTGGCTGCATCCGGCCACGGAATAGTCCGGATGTTGATGCGCATAAGTGAGCAACATACTCAGTCTTTGACCCAGGTCGGCGCCGAAAATTTCTTTGTCCACATTCGCCCTGGAGAGCATCAGCAGCACCTCTTTCGGGCCACATATCGATTTCGCTGCATTAATGATGCCCTCGTGCGCCAGGGTCATCGGATTGTAGGACGCATCAAGGACCAGGAGGCATTCACCTTTGGACGTGATGCCTGCCTGGCAGCGGTGAACCAGGATAGCTTCCGGTTCTCCCAGTGGGTCGAGCCGGTTCACGACCTGTCGCAGTGTTTCAACGTCTGTGTTTTTTCTATTCGAGTTCATAGTCGACTGGGGTGGTAGCAAGCGTGAATTCAACCGGATAGATTCAAAGAGAACTTGAGAAAGAGTAATTCGCGAATGGTGGCAAGTCAACCGAATTTCGTCTGGGGATTTTTCTCCTTGACAGACCATGGGTGTGGGCATTTACTAAGTTGCACAAGACCGGAATTGTGCATCGGAATGCCGGTATCAACGCTTGCGGGACTCTAATTTAGAGAAGGGTGGGAGCGGATGGAAAGACGACCATATCGAGGAGTTTATGCGATTCCTGTCACACCTTTCACGGAGACCGGATCCCTGGACGAGGACGGGCTGGCAGAATTAGTGGATTTCACCATCGCCGCGGGTGCGCACGGTCTGGTCGCACCGGTTAATGCAAGTGAATTCAGCGCTCTGTCAGACAGTGAAAGGGTGCGTGTTGTGGAGGTTGTTGCCACACAGAATTCAGATCGATTGCCGTTCGTTGCAGGGGTTTCAGGTGTCAGTGTCGAAGTGGCTGTTGGCTTTGCCAGGCATGCTTCTGACAGAGGTGCAAGTGCCATCATGGCCATGCCGCCTTATGTGAGAAAACCCCGCACCGAAGAGATTAAGAGATACTATCAAGGCATCTCCGATTCGGTAGATGTGCCTATTTTTGTTCAGAATTATCCCTTGCCCGTAGGTGTGCCTATGACGGCGGGGTTCCTGGCGGAGTTGGCTCGGGATATCGAGCACGTCCTTTACATCAAGGAAGAGCTTCCGCCCGTTACACATTCTGTCTCCGCAGATATTTCCGCTTGCGGGGACCTTGTTGAAGGGGTATTCGGAGGCGCCGCCGGCAAGCATATGATGAACGAAATGCTCAGAGGAGTCGCCGGTACGATGCCTGCCTGCGATGTCACAGACCTTCACGCTGCCGTATGGGACACCTATTCGTCAGGGGACGTCGAACGGGCTACCGAGGTGTTTCATCGCCTGCTGCCCTTGCTGAATTTCGAGTCTCTCTACGGAGTGAACGCATACAAGGAGGTGCTGAAGAGGAGAGGTGTAATCAAATCTGCTTATGTTCGTGCGTCTACAATCAAAAGGTTGGATGAGAAAGACCATGTCGAACTGGACAGAATTCTGAGTTCGCTGGAGGATCTGTTTAGTCTTTAGAATCTGAACGTGAATGAATTCAGGACAAAAAAGCTGTTTCACATTTATCAGCGGGAGGTTGGGCTATGCACGTGGGGATGCGGATACCGGGGCGAATGTCGAAAGAGATGGGGCTCGATGGGGTAGTGAGCTGGGCGAGCGAGAACGGGCTGGGATCGGTTGATGTAGCGGAAGCTGGTACGGGGGTGAGGAAGCTTTTCGTTGATTCGGGTATCGTCATCGGGACTGTCGATTTTGGTATTGGTGGTGGACTCCTTAGTAAAGACGGCGGGATCAGAAGGAAAGCCGTGACCGCTGCCAAGAAGCGGATACGGGAGACGGCGAAATATGGATCAGGCGTGATTTTCTTCTGTGTTGAGCCCGGGGATCGCACGCAGACACGAGCAGAGAGTCTGGAGCTTTTCAAGAAGTCCTACCCGGCGGTTGTCTCCTATGCTGAGGAGCAGAAAGTACATCTGGCCATTGAGCCGTATCCAGGTGGCGGGCCGACTTATCCGAACTTGGGATGCACGCCCGAGACACTGCGGGCGATCTTCGAGATCGTTCCGTCCCCGAATCTGGGTATCTGCTTCGATCCGTCGCATTTCATCAGGATCGGCGTGGATTATCAGAGACTTCTGATCGAATTTGGCGACCGGGTCAGACACGTTCACGCCAAAGACACTGAGTTGTTGTCAGATGGGCTGTATGAGTTCGGGACGCTGGGGCAGAGCTTTGGCAGGCGCTATGGACACGGCGAAGGATGGTGGCGTTATTGCATTCCTGGATGGGGTACCGCTGACTGGAGGTGGATCATCGCACGTCTGGAGGAGCTCGGCTACGATGGTCCGCTGGCGATCGAACTGGAGGATGACCGGTTCATGGAGACCCCGGACCTGAACAAGGAAGGGATACTGGCTGCGAAGACTTATCTGGAAGGCATCCTGAGATGAACGCGGATCTGGGTATGGTGAAACCGAAAGGACGGGTTATTCGTGGATCATAACCAAAGGATTCTGTTCGTCTGCCACGGTAACATTTTCAGAAGCGCATTCTCACACTATCTGCTCCAGAATTTGGTTAAGGAGCAGGCATTGAGCGGTACCTTCGTTCGGTCTGCCGGGACCATTGCTAAAGAGGGAGACGGTTCTGATGCCATTGTTGTGAAGGTGGCTGAGGAGTATGGCCTCCAAATGGGGAATCACAAGTCGGTTCGATTGACCTCCGAATTGTTACAGTGGCCCACCAGGATTTTTGTTATGGAAGCATCCATGATTTCGGACGTGGAGAAATTAGATTCTGGTTCAGCTCAAAGAACCCGACTGTTGGGGTCGGTGGCCAATCCCGATGCAGGAGAAATTGAAGACATAGGTCCCGATCCAGATGTCGAAGGTGCTGTCCGTGATCGATTCAGGAGACTCGAAAGACTGGTTCTTTTGCTAACAAAGGAATTGGCTGACGATCATCCCGCGATCTGAAGGTTTGGTGCTGTGGAATGTAGAGGAGAAGCTATGGCCGGGCTGGACAAGGGGAGTAGCAAGATAAATTTGCTGCCCTTTCCTGCCTGGCTTTCGATTCGAACATCTCCTCCATGCTCCTGAACAATGCGTCTTACAATACTCAGGCCAAGCCCGTTCCCGTTTTTACCTTTTGTGGTGAAGAAGGGTTCGAATATTCTGTCTTTCACGTGTGCGGACATGCCCATACCCGTGTCCTGAATCTCGATGCGGATCCAGTTGGTCATTTCGAAGGATGAGATGGTTAATTCTCCACCCTGGGGCATGGCGTCCACTGCATTGAGTACAAGATTCGTGAGTGCTTCACGCATTTCAGAAGGGTTGCCTGAAACCTGTGTTAATTCGGTCAAATCCGTTTCCAGTTTGATTTCGCCGGTGTGTCCCAGAGAACCGGATTTCCAAACAGGTTCAGTCATTTTCAGGGTATCCAGAATAAGCTTGTTCAAGTCAATCGGTTCCATTTCATCGGGAGATGTTCGCATGAACTCCTGGAGGCGCCGAGCCATCCCCGCACTGTCCGCAGCGGATTGGAATATCGGATTCAGTCTGTTAATGATTTCCTCATCCTCTACATCGCTCAAAAGCATCTCAAGATGACCCATGATCAGTGTGAGCGTGTTGTTGAATTTGTGGATTAAACTGCCTGCCATTTCACCCGCAGTGCATAGTCTGCGCAGCTGATGACTCTTTCGGCCGAACCCGGATGCGTTTTCGAACATGGATTGATGAAGGATTTCCACAGCGGTCCGGCTCTGGGCCTCCGTCTCATAACTCGCAATCGCGCTGCCCAGGATGTCTCGCGCATCGACCTTGCAGGACTTTTTTTTCTGTAGAAAGAAAGAGACTCTGGCGGTGTTTAGTGCCTGGACGTAAATGGTGGGGTCCTCATCCTCAGGAACGGCCAGAATGCGGACCGCGAATGGTTTCGTTCTCATCGCCTCTTTCAGTAAGTACAGACCGTCTGCGTCGGACAGCCCTTGATCGACCACGACCAGAGCAACTGGAAATGAATTCAGATAGTCAAACGCTTCCAGGCCATTCCGCAGGACGGTCAATCTGTAGGAGGTTCCTTCAATAGCATTTTTAACAGAATCTACCAGCAGATCGTCTGATGACGCCACAAGAATGGTTTGTTCAGGCATGTCATTCATCCTTTATCTGGGGGAGGTTATCCAGTTGCCGATATAGGACAGCCGCTGGCTCATTTCTGCCATAGCATTGCCCGAGTAAGGAACCGGGTATCGGTAAGGTTTGCGTCCAGGAAGAATATAAATCCCTGTTTTAAAGTCACATGCTTAAATTGTTTTGAATCAAGATTGGCTTGTGTTTTGCGAAGCATATCGTCAGACTGCTTCTGCGGACACCAGATTCCCTCCTTTTTTCGTCAACCACCTGATCTATTTTCTGCACTTCCAGGACGCATCCAAGTCTACAGAAAATTCTTCTCGCCTCCGT
>CAVOEZ010000197.1:0-7150 GCA_963694355.1 Latescibacteria bacterium UBA2968
TTCCTCCAGGCTGCCGCCTCCCGTCCAGACCAGCGCAAACATTTTTTCTCTGAAATCGATGAGTGCCGGAATGTCGTTCAGTTCAGCCTTGCGGATGGTGTACATGGTGTTCTCCATTTGTTCGAAAACCGCAGCGTTCTTCACCAGCTCTCTCGCCCCATTTGTTGACGGGTGCCGGATTGGGTCCTATATTGGCGCGAATCCTGACGAAATCAACGATTCTTGTTCTGGTTGGGGAAAGATCCGTGTCGATCGTGTTTCTTGGAGATGATTCACAGTGTGGTTCCTACCTGCTTCGGATTCGGCTGAAAAAAGACAAGTTGCTCACCTTCGGTGGTTTCAAGAAGGGGAAGCTGATCTCGATGCCTGCGGGCGATTATGTCTATGTGGGATCTGCCAATGCCCAACGAGGCGCAACCTCGCTTGCCCTGCGTCTTGGTCGACACGCCACGAGGAGCGGTAGTAAGCGGAATCACGCCATTCGGCGGGAGATGGTCAAACGGTTCCACCAAACAGGACTCGGGGCCGGCACTCCGCTGAGTGTCCGTGAGAAACACAAGCATTGGAACATCGACCACTTCCTGGATCTGTCACTGGCTGAGCTGACGGCGGTATTCGTGTTGAGGACGGAGCAGCCTCTGGAGCGGGCTCTGGCCGAATTTGTGGAGGCCGATCCGCAGAGTCAGATCATAGAGAAAGGATTGGGCGCAAATGATCATCCGGGTCACACCCATTTGCTTCGGATCGATGCCGGGGACGACTGGTGGCGCGGACTGCCGGAGCGGCTCAGCGAAAGATTCGCATTGCATGTCAGGTGATCTCTTTAACCCGACCTTCGAGGGCTCCATTGACCCGACCCCCGCTGTGGACGATGTATGACCAGGCGGCGGAGATGATACTGATTTCGTGATCCGTGTGCGGGATCTGTTCGAAGCGACCTGCGAGCCAGATGTTCTCTCGAGAGACCGTCTGATGTTCGCAAACCACCGTATAAGTCCGCTCCAGTTCAATATCGGATTTCACGATACGATCACCCAATGCACGACTCCGATCGAATACATAACTGCATCCTGACACCTGTATGAGAAGCTCTCTCTCTTTCTCACCCTCTCGCAGGTTGTCTTCAAGGATGGCGAGCAGTTCACGACCCGACAGCTCCATGGTTGAGAGGCACCAGGCATAGGGTCTTATCCAGTCGAAGAGATCGATCATGTAGAGTTCCTGTCCATCGACAACAGGGATTCCACGGTAGTGTTTCTGGTTGTAGATGCCTATGTCGGCCCCGGTAGCGTGTCGCATTGCATCCGCCATCCAGTTTCCCATGGTGGATTCGGGGTAGTCGTTCTGTGTCGGTGCTTTTTGGACGATTCCGATCCTGTGGGTTCGGTAGGCCGTGAGCGGTCGCATCTGGCGTGGTCCTGTTTCGATGGACCATCTACCTGACGACTGTGTGATGCTAATTTCCTGATCGGCAGTACATGTGATCTCTGGGAGCGTTGAGTCATTTACAGCCACGGAGATCGGAGTAGCGAGATCAAACAGGGGTGAATCCGGATACAGGACGACCTGCGTCGTGTTCTGGATACCTATCGCGATCCGATTGTCACCTACCACATCAGCCTGGATTCTTGCCGGCGGTCCCGGGGTCTCGATCTGACGAATCTCCGTCCAATAGGCACGTCCGTGAATGGGCAAGTAGGCGTTGTGTGTGACTGATTCCGGATGTCGCGGGGTGCGTTGTTTTTCCGCCCAATCGAAGACTTCGTTTGCGGTGGGGATGACCGCGTTGTGCAGCGTGTCCGGGACGACCCAGAATGTCACCTCGTAGCCGAGTTCCTCGAGCCGTCTGGAGATCGGGATGGGCCCTTCCTTACCGTAAATTGGCCAGTCGTCTGCACCTTGAATGTAGTGCATTGGCACGTGCCGCAAATTTGGGATAAGGGCCAGGTCTTCGTAACAAGACCCAATAGGGGCCCCGCCAGCAAAGAGATGTGGGAATCGACAACACAAGAAGGTTGTTCCCGTTCCTCCCATCGACAAGCCCGTGAGGACGACCCTCTCTTCATCCACGGGGACAAGGCGTCTGACGCAGTCGAACACACAGAGGACGTCGAGTTCACCTATCCCGTGAAATTCGGTGAGCCCATATGCGTGGGGACTAAGAACCATCACGTTCTGTTCATCTGCCAGACGCTTGTAGAGTCCGCTGCCGTAACTTTCCTGGTCGAAGTAGGTGTCCTGGTTGCCACTGCTTCCGTGAAGGACGATGAGCAAAGGCAACGGTGTGATGCCATTGTATGCCCCGGGCAGAAATAGGCGAAACGGTTGGTCCGTGTTGTCAGCCGGCGAGCGGTAAGTGAGGGCGAGATCGATGGGTCCTTCGAGGTCTTTCAGGTCTTCTGTCACTTTCGGTACTCCTTGATGTGGTGTGTTCGGATGGCAGACCTATGATAATCATCAGGTTGTGCGACTACAATCGAGAATTGTTCCGCACAGAAAGAAAGATTTCCGAAATGCGCCCAGGGCCAACCGTTGTTTCTCAGCAAAGCAGGAGGAATTATAGATGGCAATCGAGGCAAAGGAACTGAAGTTTCTGGCATCCGAGGAGAAGGGTGAGGTTTCGGCGCTCCTGATTAGACCCCGCGGCGCGCACGCCCTGCTGGTGCTGGGCCACGGTGCATCGTCCCATATGAGAAACCCGTTTCTGACGGAGGTGGCTGAAGCGCTGGCGGATGAAGGGGTTGCCACGTTCAGGTATCAATTCCCCTATATGGAAGCCGGCGGCGGTGGCCGAAACTCGAATGCGGTATTGCTTGAAAGTGTTCGAAATGCAGTTGCCGCAGGGCGAAAAGCGGCGAAGGGACTGCCTGTATTTGCCGGCGGACATTCCATGAGCGGCAGGATGACCTCGATGGCAGCAGCAGAGAAACCGATCGCGCATCTCAAGGGGATCGTATTTGTGGCGTTTCCCCTTCATCCCGCAAAGAAAAGAGGCATTGATCGCTCAGAGCATCTCCGTGACGTGACCGTACCTATGTTGTTCCTTTCGGGGACTAGAGACGCATTGGCGGAACTGGACCTCCTGGAGCCGGTTTGCAAGAAACTCGGAAAGAACGCAACACTTCACCTGGTGGATACGGCCGATCACGGGTTCAAGATTCTCAAGCGGACACGCAAATCTGAAGAGCCCGCAGTAAAGGAACTCGCAAGGGTTGCCGAAGAATGGATCTCAGGGAAGGCTGGATGACGGGGTGATCGTGATTCGGACACGCGATCGTTGCAATGGAGTATCGACATGATGGACGACACATTGAAGCTGAAAGTGGTCTGTCGAGACCTGCCGGGCATCCGCTTTGGGGATGATGGAAAAGGTGAGGATGTGAAAGCGGCTGTTCACCTTGGTATACAGTGCGGCGAGGAGGTCATCCACCAGGTCCCGGGGGATCGGACACAGGTGACTTTCCATCCCGAATTCCAGGTGAAGCGACGACCAGATGGAACGCCGTCTTTTCTGGGACCCTACGCCAAGGGATCGGCCAAGGACAGATTTTTCTATCTCTCGTGGGGTGAGAAGCTGGATTCAGGAGATTTCAGAATGTTCCGGCGGCTGAAGATCTTCCTGAGGCCCATTCGCTGGACAGACATCAAGCAGTCTGTGAAATCTGACGAGCCGATCGTGGTTCGGCTTCAAATGAAAGATGATAAAGGGGGTCCCACGTGCGGTACTCCAAACGCCGGGGCCATGAAATGGGAGTTGTGATCGTGTTGATAGCGGGTGAACGAATGATTCCGCTATGTCCAAATGGTTCTCAGTGGTATTCAGGGGGATTGTATGGGAATTTTTAGTGAGCAGTTTCTGGATAAAAGAAAACAGCGGTTCGTTCAGGCATTGGGGAAGGAGCCGCCAGTAGTTGTCGTAGGTGCAGGGGCACCGATTGGTATTCCAGGCGGACTGGACCAGACCTATCCCTTTGTTCCGCATCCAGACTATTACTGGCTTACAGGAAGCCGCCGCTCGGGCGGGATTATTGTGTTTGATGCTGCGAATGGATGGACACATTTTGTTCGGCCGGTTACGAAACTGGAGCGATTGTGGGAGGGGGATTCTGACCCGGTCGAAGGTGAGGATATCGCGGGATTCGGCGACTGGCTCAAGGCCAGGGAAGGGTGGCCGATGGTGAACCTCGGAGCACCTGTTGAAGGCGCCCAGGGCGATGCGGAGATTACGAAACAGATTCAGGAACATCTGGACGAGGGGCGCAGAAGAAAGGACGAGGCAGAGCTCGAGTTATTTAAGCAGGCCGTTCAGGCGACGGCTACGGGACACGCCAGGGCGAGCACATTCATTACGCCCGGCGTAACTGAACGGGCGATCCAGATCGAGCTGGAAGCAGAGATGTTTCGTCACGGTGCACACGGGGTGGGATACGGGACAATTGTGGGTGTTGGTTCTCACGCAGGCGTTCTGCATTTCGCGCCAGGGGATCGCAGGGTGGGCCCGGAGGATCTCGTATTGATCGACGCCGGCGGTTCCATAAACGGTTATACGGCAGATGTGACTCGAACGTATCCAGGAGGCGATCAGTTCACCTCCGAGCAACAGGCAATTTACGATGTGGTGCTTGAAGCGGAAAAGGAAGGTATGTCCCAATGCAAGATCGGTACGGAATGGCACGAGGTTCACTATGCCGCCGCCAGGGTAATGACCGTTGGTCTCAGGGATCTGGGGATTCTAAAGGGAGACGTAGACGGATTGTTGGAATCCGGCGCGATCGCCCTGTTCTTTCCCCACGGAATAGGTCATATGGTGGGACTGGGTGTTCGTGATGTGGGTGGACGCGCGCTCGGCAGGGATGATATTCGGTCCTTTTGCGGAATTCGGATTCGCGTGGATCTGCCCCTGAAGGATCACTATTTAATGACGGTTGAGCCGGGGATCTATTTTGTTCCGGGTTTGCTGGATGATGAGGAAAAGCGTGAGACCTATCGGGAAATGGTAGCGTGGGACAAGCTGAATCCGTGGCGCAAGGTTGGTGGCATACGGATAGAGGATAATGTCCTGGTGACAGAGGACGGACCCAGCGTGCTCACGGAAGAGATCCCCAAGTAATATCGTTCGGACCGGTTAACCTTTCTTACTATAGCAGAATAACTGAAAGGATCTATGTCAACACAGCAAGATCTGGCACTAATCGCTGACAAACTTCAGACGCTCGCCAATCTGGGTACCAAGTATTCGGAGGATTCCTACGATCTGGATCGCTATCATGAGATTCGGTCTCTCAGTGCGCAGATTCTTGGCCTTGCGGAAGCGCGCCCTGCCGACGAAGTGCTCGTCAAGCTCAAGGACAATATCTCACACGTGTGTCCTCTTCTTGGTTCAGAAGCCGCGGTATTTCGGGACAACCGACTCCTGTTGATCAAGCGGCATGACGATGGACTCTGGGCTATGCCGGGCGGACTGGCCGAGGTTGGAGAAACCTGGGCGATAGCTGCGGAGCGTGAGCTCTGGGAGGAGGCTTGCGTGCGTGGAAAGGCCTCGAAATTGATCGGGATATTTGATTCGAAGATCTGGAAGGAGGGAAGCAACGTTCATATGCATATGGCAGTATTCCTTGTGGAATCTGATCATCCTTCTCCGTCAGTGACCGCCGAGGCGACCGAGGTGGGATTTTTCGGCGAGCACGATCTGCCACCCCTCACTCCGGGACATCATATCAGGGTGCCATTCATATTCAAACTCATCGGTGGTGAAGAAGAGATGCCCTTTTTCGACAGGACCGCATCAGACATCGACTGACAGGAGGATCGAGATGAATATAGAAAAGGTAGTTCCTTTCTTCGCAGTCAAGGATATGGCCACATCACTCGCGTTCTATACAGAGGGACTTGGATTCGAACTGCAGAACAAGTGGGTGGATGATGGAAAGGTGCGATGGTGTCATTTGCAGCACGGTGGCGCAGGACTGATGCTGCAGGAATTCAGAACCGAGGGACACGACTCAAAGCAATTCAGCGCTAATAAAGGCGAGGGGGTCTCTCTGTTCTTTTTCTGCGACGATGCTGTCGCTTATTACAAAGAACTCGAGACCCGAGGCGTTGCGGCATCGGAACCGAGCGTTGGGAACGGGATGTGGGTCACACATATCCATGATCCGGACGGGTATGAGTTGTCCTTCGAGAGCTCGACCGATGTGGCAGAAGAAACGAAACTTTCAGAAATGGGTTAAGGGAGGCGTAATGAACAAGCGAGGCGTGTTGTTGGGGAGGTTGGGTTATCTCGTGGTGACGTTTCCCCTGGCCGTGATCTGGCACGTGGTCCTGTTCGAACCCTTCTATAGAAGTATCCATTATTTCAGTGATGATCCGAATTTCGCACTTGGATTCCTCACCATCCTGATTCAGGGGTTTGTACTGTCGGTAGGGTTTGGTCTGGTCAAGTTCGAGGGGACGTCGCTTTTACGGGGATTCAAGTATGCGTTGATGATGGGATTGTTTTTCTGGACTTCACACGTGCTGGCTTCTGCCGCGAAGAACCCGTTGAGTGATACACCCATGTTCTATTTGGGAGAGACATTCTACCTGTGTATGCAATTTGGAATATACGGGTTGATCATCGGAAAGGCATACGGCAGCGAATCCGAGTAGTGTACGAGGATGTCACGCAGATTTTCTCGCCCGGAAGAGACCAGGATTCTTGGTCACGTGAAAGGGACCCGCTTCAATGGTCTGCTCAACCTCTCGAATGAATGCATCCAGCTTTTCGTTTTTCAGATTGGGCAATTCGGACGAGAGGACATATGCGACGAGGGGCTCCGCTTCGGTGACGCGGAGACTGCTGGCGAATGGCAGAAGCTCCACATTGTTGAAGCATTCCGACAGTTGTTCGGCGCCGTTTTCGAGTCCGAAGGATTCCGCACCACGGACTTTCATATAGTCTGGCACAAACTTCTGCACGAGTCTGGCCAGTTCGATCATGTGGTTCTCGCCATTGGTAGCGGTGAGGAGGAGCGCTCCAGGTTTTAGTACGCGATGTAGTTCGGAGATGGCTCTGGCTCGTTCGGGCACATGATACAGCATATGGTTCGCGATCACGGCATCGAAAGTGTCGTCTGGTTCCGGAATATCCTGAATGTCGAAGTTCTTGTAT
>CAVOEZ010000198.1:0-7142 GCA_963694355.1 Latescibacteria bacterium UBA2968
GGTGACTGTGGATGGCGGGGTGACATTCGAGTCTCGCAGAGTGGCGTCTGCCGGACAATACAGAAAATTTGAGATTCCAATGGAGATGGACGGGTCGATGGACGCAGTGGACCGGCTCGCGGAGCACTGGGAGGCCAATGACTGGATCGATCTGGTGCTGTCGGGTGTGGTAGAGAGTGAGCAATCGGTACTTGAATCTATTGGAAAAGTGGAGGAGGGATTTCGAGGTAAGGTCAGAAAGCTGGTATGCGATCGCAGTGATGTTCAGGTTGTTTCCGGTATTCTCGAACAGCCGATCGCGAGGTCCTTTCTGAAGGCGTGGCGCGATCGGGAGCCGGACACTTCCAACGAGGAACAGATGGCGGTCTGGATGAGGGCGAGGACGCTGGGTTTGAGCAGGATCAAGGATGTTGTGGAGGCCCGGGGATGATCAAGCGCTTGAATCTCGGAAATTTTGGAAAATTCGTAAATGCCGATTTCGATTTCGGAAAAGTTACTCTGTTCCACGGAGAAAACGAGGCGGGCAAGACGACGATCTTCGACGCCATCTTCGAGGCGCTGTGTCACCCAACCGGCGTCTCCAAAGAGGGAAAGTACCTGAAGGCGCGATACGGGGAAGGCCGAGCCGTCCATCCCGAATTTGATACAGAAGAGCTTTCTCTAGAAACTGCCGAGTTCAGGAGTCTGTATGCGGTGGGCGCAAGTGATCTCAATGTGGAGTTTTCGAGCGATGTCGGGTGGATGGATCGGGTGAAAGCGGCTTTGTTCTCAGGAGGGATCGATCCTGAACAGGTCAGGGGCGCGCTCGAAACTCGGGCTGCAACTGGAGGGAACCTCCGACACAATCGGGAATTGACGAAGTTACAGAAGGATCGAGATGCCGAGTTGGAATCGCTGGAAGCGCTGCGCAGAAAAAGAGAAGATATTCTGGATGGCGAGCGGCGGGCGGATCCGCTCCGGGACCGGATTGCCGAGCATGAGGGCGAGCTGAAAGATCTTTCGGAACAGCGCGCAGAATTAGATAAGCAATTGAGTCTGGAGAAAAAGATCGCGGAGCGAAGCAGGTTGGATGAGACGCTCAGCCTGGTAGATAGAAGAGAAAGGCTGGTGCGCGATCATGATGATCTGTCGAATCTGGATGAGGATGAAACACAGGCGCTGGATGAAGTTGAAGATGAATTGGAGCGCGCAGACGAGGCGCTGCGGACTGAGAAGGCGGGGCTGATTCGCGCCAAAGAAGAACTCGAGGAGATGAGAGAAAAGGTCAGTGCGGGAGTTGAACAAGCGGAGAAGGCCCGGAAGACCGGAGACGAAGCTGCCAGACTTCGGGAGCGGGTTCAAAGTTTCCGTACCGAGTCGGCGGCAATTCCGGCGGTCGTTTGGCGACCTGTTTACCTGATGGCCGCAGCGGCTGGCGCATTGGCAGGTCTGGGCTACTCTCTGATTGGGCTGAGCGGGAACGCTGCGACGTTTGGTGTGCTGGCAAGTGTCCTCTGGGCAGTGGCTTTCGTGGTGCTTTCAAGAAAGACGACACGGGATGATGGAAGAGCGGATGAAGAACGGTTCATAGGAGAATTGTCAGAGGACTGGTGTAACGCTGGTGGAGAGGTATCCGGCAGAATCGATACACTTCTGGCGTTCGATAACTTCCTTGTGGAGGCAATCACACAGGCGAAGGTCCTGGAGCGTGAGCGGGAGCAGACCGAGAAGGACCAGGTTACACGGGAAGAAGACTTACGATTATCTGCAAAGCGGATCACTGAGTTGGCAGATGAGATGGCTCAAAAGACATCTCATCTCGACGAGTGGTTCACAAAACGCGGCGTGGCTGACCGCGATGATTACATACGCAAGTACTCCCAGCGCCTTGAATTGAAGAAGGGTATTGAGGAAGCGGATACGGCGCTGGCGAGTCGCCTGAAGGAGTTCGAATGCCGCGACATCGATGAGCTGCAGCGAGAGTGCGAACGAAAGCTGCGCAGCGCAGATGAAGAAGGGATTCCGCGTAAGGGGAAGTCCGATCTGGAGCAGAAACAGTTGGAGAACCGGAGCGTAGCTCTATCAGAACAAATGAGTAATCTTGAGAGACATATTCGACAGGACACCGGAGAGCTCAAGACGTCCGAAGGGTTGGTGCGCGGATCACTTGGGGGCATTCCTGAAGAGATTTTCAGGACGGAGATGCGGGTTAGGGATCTCGATACCAGCATCAAGGACAATCTGCTTGAGCGGGAGGCAGCGGGACTGGCAGCACAAATTTTTGGTGAGATTTCTGAGGGATCTGACGAGGTTCTTACCGAACTTGGAGGAGAGATCGGCAAGGAATTTCAGGAGATCGTGGGGGCTGATCGTCAGGTTGCCCTGGAGAATCTTGACGGGACTGCGATCCATTTGACTGATGCCGGAGGGAAGAGCCGATCGGTAAAGGATGTTTCGAGCGGTACGCGGGACTCCTTCATGCTTGCTGCAAGATTGGCCCTCGCCAGACGGGCTGCGGACGGTGAGCGGCTTTTGATTTTTGATGAGCCGTTCGTGGCATTCGATGGTAAGCGGCTGAACCAGGCGGCGGGGATGCTGAGGGCGTTTCAGGATGAGACCGGGTGGCAGATTATCATGCTGACTAAGGATGAGCAGGTTGTGGAGGCGTTCAGGCGTTCATTCGATATAGCGTCGCTTGTTGAGCATGACCTGGATGTTTGAGGTGGCGTGATTCCGGGTCATCAGGTTCTTATCGACTTGTCGTGGGGCAGAGGCAAAGCTGGGAGGCCGTTGGTAGGTTCTACGCAATTTGTGCTTCCCCTTGATTACATTGTCTCATCGGCTTATTTTTTAAAATGGACGTCAGTAGACAACTGTTGGTAGGTTATGATGGGTACTTCTAAGGTTTCGATATTCGATAAGGGTCTGCGGAGCAGGGATTTCCAGTAGCGTATCGAGATGGCTCAAGACCATCCAAAGCACCTTTGTAAGTTCCTCTTACGAGACACCAGGGACAAAGTCATGGAGCTGGAAGAGATCAAAAACCTTGCAGGTCCCGCTTGTAGGGAATTCAGGGTGAAGAGATTGGACCTTTTTGGATCGCTCGTTCGAGGTGATCAGGATTCGGAGAGCGATGTAGATCTGCTGGTCGAATTTGAAGAGCCCAATCTGAAGCCCTCCAGGCGATTCTTTGGGCTGCTTCACTATTTCGAGGATGCGCTGGGTTGTAAAGTGGATCTTGTGACGGTAGCGGGTCTGAGAAATCCATATTTTCGTCGACGCGTGTTGAGTGAAAGGTTGAACATATATGGAGGATGAACTCCTCAAACACTTCTATGATGTGAAGGAGTCAGCGACTGCAATCTTCCGATTTGTCGATGGAAAGACGTTTGATGATTATCTTCAGGATGAGTTGCTTCGAAGCGGAGTTGAACGAAAATTCGAGATTATTGGCGAAGCCCTCAATAGGATCCGACGCGGCAATCCTGACATGCTCAACCAAATACGCGAACATCGCAGCATCGTGTCATTCAGAAATATTCTCGTGCACGGTTACGACAGCATTGACAATAGTGTTGTATGGGGCATTATCGAAGAGAGCCTGGAAGTTCTGTTGGAAGATGTGATCAAGTTGCTTGAAACTGAAGACGATATCTGAGGGGGGTGTATAAAAACGCTCTCGCGTAAAAATCACTCGGTGAAGTACACAGTTTTGAGCAGAATCGCCCGAATTCGTGAACCTCAAGTGAAGTTGCCTCGTTACCTGCCAGCTTTGTAAAGCACGAGGTAACACTCAGGCCAGGAAGTAGCAACGTGTATGTTAGCTGAAGAAGATGGTTTCACCGGCCAGAATCGCAAGATTCACGGTGAAGTCGGTCAAACGCTCACCCAACCCAGTTCCGTTGACCAGATGCCTTTTTCGCAAACCGTTTCACCTGAGAGTGCCTCCCAGTGTTCGGCGTAGCTTTCGACCTGGGGGGCGTATTTTTTTGTGAGGAAGTCGGGTTCGGATTCGGGGATGGTGTCGGTTTTGTAGTCGACGAGTTTCCAGCCTTCGGGTTTGCTGATGGCGAGGTCGATGATGCCGCGGAGTATTGCGGGTGGTGACTCGGCAGGGAGCCGCGTTGCGAAGGGGACTTCCGTGTAGACTGCATTCGATTCCTGGATTTCCTGCCAGAGGTCTGATGCCCTGAGGGAAGACAAGGCGCTCAGCGCGTCGTCGATGTATTGTTCGAGGTCGTTGTTTTGCATGAGGATTTGGATGTAGCCCTGCTCGTTTTCCGGCAGGGCATTTTTTATTGCAAGTTCGAAGAGGTGGTGGATGAACGAGCCGTAGTCTTTGCCGCGTCCCTCGATGGAGACCGTGCGTTGGAAAGCCTCTCCTGGATCGTCACTTTCGGTGACGGATCGATGCTGGTACGTGGGCTGGATGACGGCGTCGTGTTTCCTCTGAAGCGAGGCGTTGAATGCTTTGAGGTCGATCGGCTCCTGGTGTTCCTCCGGGGGATTGGTGAGCACGGGACGCTCCAGTTCCGGAATATTTTCGAGGAAGGGATACAAGTTGTCCCAGGGACCGGATCCGCTCTTGCGCTGATAGTGAGAGATGACGAGCAGGTTGCGGGCCCGGGTGGCTGCGACGTAGAGGAGGCGCAGGGCTTCGCCAGAGAGGAAACGCTTTTCCTCTTCGGCGTCTTCCGCCCATCCGGCAGGTTGACCGATGATCTCTCTGTGATAGAGGCCCGCGAGACGGAGCGGGAGCGAGAGATATGGAATGTCCGCTGTTCTTGTGACGTGGAAATTCGGATCCCGGGATTTGGGACTGTCGCCAGAGTCTACGAGGAATACGACACGACCTTCGAGTCCCTTTGCCTGGTGAAGGTTCATGAGGCGGACGACGTCCTCTCGACCGGACTCGAGAGTCATTTCCTCGACCTTGTAGTTCTCGTCCTCAATCATTGCGCGCACTTCGTTTACGACATAGCCCCAGTGATGGCCCTGATTTTCCCATTCCCTGACCAAGGCGAGAAGACGGATGAGGTTTCCGGCACGGGAGGCGCCGGCTTCGCGTGTTGAGGCGAATGGGATCAGACCGAGGTCTCTGAGCGCCAGATCGAAAGCAGCTCCGGGGCTTTTCGTGATGAGCCACTCGTGGATTCGCTCCAGGCGCTGGATGGCATTGTTGAAGCAATAGGCGAGGGCCGGTGCGAGATCCGTGGGAACCGGGTAGGTGTAATTGAACCGGCCGCCGGCCTGGCGGAAGTGATAGAGGTCGTCGTCTCCGAGGCCCACGAAGGGTCCTCGCAGGTAGGCGATGAAAGGTAGAGGATCTTCGGGGACGTAGAGGGTTTCAAAAAGATCCACGAGGCCATTGAATTCCTCCGAGTCTGCAATGCGCCCACCTCCCGTGAGGTCATAGGGGATGCCCCTTTGCTCCAGGGCGCGGGCAAAGATGGGGAGCACTTTTCGGGTGAGTGTGAGGATGAGAAAATCGCCTGGTGATGCGACGGGCGGCAGAGGCGCATCTTCATCCGTGCCATTCAGTGGGCTCTTACCCGCAATGGCAGCAGCAATTGCCTGGGCGGTGGCATCGGCTTCGAGCGTGGCGATTTCGGTTCTGTTGTTTCGGGAAATCTGAGGGATGGTGAGTTTGCGTATTCCTGCGCTGTCCGTACCGTCGGGACGGTATTCGAATATGGGGGTAAAGGAGGCCTGGTAGCGGTCTTCCTCGGCATCGAAAAGGTTTTCGAAGCTTTTGTTGAGCCAGTCGACCGTTTTGCCGAGGGTCCGGAAGGAGGTGTTCAGTTCGAGTACCTGGCCTCCAGATTTTTCAATGCAGTTGCTGACCAGGCGGAATGTTTCCACATCTGCACGGCGAAAGCGGTAGATGGATTGTTTTTCGTCGCCGACAAGAAAGAGGGAGCCCGGACGCGGGATGAGGCGACGCCAGTCTTGCTCCGTGGTGTCCGTTCCCGTGAGGTAGAAGAGCAATTCAGCCTGGACAGGGTCGGTGTCCTGAAATTCGTCCACAAAGAGGTGGTGGTAACGTTGCTGAAAGAAGGCGCGGACGTCGGGCCTGGTTCGTAACAATGCCGCTGCCTGCAGGAGGAGGTCCTGGAAGGTGAGCCGGGCGGTTTCCATGCGATGGCGGTCGTAGGCTTCGAGTGCGTCGTCGATGAAGGGGGCTGTGCACGTGTAGACGTATTCGCGCCACGTGTCGAGTGCAGGATTGACGATCTCTTCTCTGAGATTGGGATAAATCTCGTCCCTGAGCACCTTTGCGTAATCGCCCTGGTCCTGCCAGGATCTGAGGGTGACGCCCGGACTTTTCTTCGCGAAGAGCTTCAGAAATTCTACGCTTACGGCGGGGACTTCGAGGTTCTGGTAGAGCTGGGTGTGGCGAGCCCGCTGGAGGGTCTTCATGAAGCCGTCCGAGTCGGAGCCGGTGTTTTCAGGGAGGTGAGATTCTGCTTCGTCCATCACGTCGAGGACACTCTGGATTGTGGGTCCCAGGTCTGGCTCAGGTGTTTCCGTGGGTTTGAGGGGGAGATCGCTGTAGCGACAGCGGTCCTTGAAGTAGTTGTAGAGTTCCTGGACCTTGATGCCCAGGGCTTCGAATGCCGAGAGACGGGGATCTTCGTTCAGGTGACAGTCCTGGATGTATCTGTGCCAGAAGGTGGATCTGAGAATTTCCTCCTCGCGTTCTTCGAGTTCCACAAAGTCCGGAGAGAGGCCGGCTTCTACAGGGCGTTCGCGGAGGAGTCTGCTGCAGAAGGAGTGGATGGTTCCAATGTAGCATTTGTCTATGTCGCCGAGGGCCTGGGTGAGTCTTCTCTTCGTCTCGGGGTCCTCTGCCAGTTTCGCCGCATTGTTGAGGCCGGAGAACAGTCGAGACCGCATTTCTCCAGCGGCTTTTCGGGTGAATGTGATTGCGGCCAGGTTCTGCACCTCAGTTCCACGCGAGGCAATGGTGTTGATCATGCGTTCGATGAGTTCGTGGGTCTTGCCGGCGCCTGCTCCGGCGAGGACCATCAGGTTCTGGTCGAGGTCCGTTCTGATGACCTCGCGGGCATCCTGATCCCTGAGTTCAGGTTTGTCAGGCATCGATCCACCTCCTGATCAGGTCAGCGCCTTCAGGGTTTTCGGAATCTGCAGACAGTTTCTCT
>CAVOEZ010000199.1:0-7116 GCA_963694355.1 Latescibacteria bacterium UBA2968
CTGAAAGTCCTCTTCCTCGAGGAGCCGACAGACCTCTTCGCCAAGCGCTTCGCCATGCTGCTCTGCCAATTCATACGTCCCTCGCGGATAGGGCACCACGTCACCACCGCATCCCTGGGCGAACATCGCCTGAACACCTGGATGCTCCCCTTCGATCTTCCGCTGTGCAAATCCGGCATAGTCGGCGGAAATCTTCAAGTTATTACTGACCAGGGTGGTATTGTGACAAGCATACCCCAACAGGACAGCACGGAGTTTGCCGTCTTCGCCGGCTATTCTGAGAGTGGGCACACTTCGGTCAGCATACCCTCTTGGATAGGGCGCATTGATCGGCTCCCGTGGGGTATACCTGCGACGGTTCATCGCGAAGTGGGCTACGCCGGTCGCAATGGACAAACGCGCAGGTTTCAGGTCAGCTATGGCGGAAGCCGCCACTTCTCCCAATCGCGTGATTAGCATCGCGTTAAAGGAAGCCACCTTTTCAGGGACCTCATCGCTGCCCAGAAATCGATATCCCATAACGGGGCCGCCGTGAGTATGGGAGGCATTGATAAGGATCTGTCTTCTTTCCAATCCAGTCTTCTCACAGACTTCTGAAAAGACCTGATCGGAAAATTTTCGATCGAAACCGAGCAGATCGGCTGTCAGCAGCAACCCGCGCTCACCCTCCCCATCATCGATCACGAGCGCCTTTGCGAGCAGCGGGTCACGAACCCCTTCGGACGGTTTTTTCCGTGCTGCGTAGCCGGACATCATCACAGATCCCACCGGTGTAACATCCACGTTCGCAACACCAACTTGCCATTTCGTTTCTTGAGCCATGTGATCCCTCTTTCGTGTTATAAACCCGTTTCTCAGATCTCGATCGAACGCCCTTCCTCGCAAGACTGCTTTGAATGCAAACAGACTTCCAGCGCTTTCCGCGCCTCCTCGGGACTGATCTCGAGCGAATCCTCGCCATTGATAATGCAGTTGACGAAATGAGAGACCTCTTTCCGAATTGCCGCCCGGAACGAATCCTCTGAAGGCTGGAAAAGCGAAAGCTTCTCCTTACCCCAGGAATATTCCTCGAGCGAGGGTTCTGGATCCTCCTGAGTGTCAACTTTTATGCCGTGTAAACCGAACCCCTGGGGCTTATAGAGATATTCTACGGACTGCTCTTTTGAAAGCACGCGAAAATCCATCAGAAGGGGATTGCCTTTGAACATGAAGCTTGCCTCCACGAATCCGGTAGCCCCATTGGCATAGTCGATGGCGGTGGACACATAGCTGATCGCCCCGTCCGGACTTCGAATGCCCTTGGACTGCACACGAACCGGAGTGCCAAGTGTCCAGTTCAGGAAATCGATGTCGTGAATCTGGAGATCGATGACCGCGCCGCCGCTTTGACCCGGGTGGTGTCGCCATCCATCAGCACCAGTCGTTGCAGCAAGCAAGGATCCCAGCCGCCTCGCGGAAATCACCAGCACATGGTCAGGACCCTGGGAATCCACCCATGCTTTAGCCATGGCATACTCGGGCCAGAACCGAAGGATGTGTCCCACAAACAGAATTCTGTTCGCGTTGCGCGCTGCTTTGATCATCGCATCAGCATCTTCCAGAGTTAACGCGATGGGTTTTTCGCAGAGCACGTGCTTCCCAGCGTCAAACGCCCGTTCCGCATATTCCCGATGCAGGTGGTTCGGCACACAAATGTCGACCCCCTGAACCCACTCGTCTTTGAGAAGCTCCTCCACACTCTGGTATAACGTTGCGCCAGTTGCCTCTGACAATACCTTCGCGCGTTCAGGGTTCCGCCCTGCAGCCACACAAAACTCCACATCGTCCAGTTCCCTGGATGCCGCCACATGCGCCGAACCAATATCGCCCGCGCCGATCAGTCCGATCTTGATCTTCTCACCCATTGCTCGGACTCACGCTCCTGAATCGCAACCCGACAAAATTATCCTGCTGCCCAACTACCCATTCTAAGCCCTTTCGCTCGCACAGTTCCATCGCGACTGCGTCCGGACTCACCCTTCTAACTCCCGCACCAACTTCGCCAGGGTATTCACCATCTCGTCCACCAGGATCTTCCCGATCTCAGCCGTCGCTTCATTCGGACTGGGACCACCCACACCGTACTTGTAGTTCGCTTCCCGGATCACAACTCGTTTTTCAAGCGGATCCAGAACGAACTCATCCACCAGGTACGGCTTGCCAGTGGGTTCAACCCGTGGTGGAGCTGGCGTTCTTGTCTCGTCGGTGTCTACGGGTCGATCATCCGCAACCAGATCGGGTCGCAGATGCAAGATCAGACTGGTTTCCCCTTTACCTGCGTGCTCGCCCCCGCCCCCGAGCATCTCGACCCACGATTTCGACAGGGACAAAATCGGCACATAGGCCACTCGAATCCCGGGTGCGGCATCCATAATTCGGTGTCCGGCATCCTTGAGTGCATTCAGGTGTTCCGTGCCGCAGTGACCAGCAAACAGGATAATATTTTTCACACCCTGTTCGGTCAAAGACAACCCGATCTCCGTAACCACCTGTGTCGTTGTCTCGGGGGAAATGTCTGTAGTTCCCGGCAGCTTCCCACCTGAATAACTGTAGCACAGAGGAGGAAGAACCAAACAGCCTGTCAAATCCGAAACCGATTTTGACACTTCGTACGCCGTCAAATAATCCGTCGAAAGCGGCAGATGGTACCCATGCTGTTCGGTACCGCCACACGCAAGAATCGCCGTACTCGTCACCTCCAACGCCGAGATCACATCTTCCACGGTCATCTCTTCCATCACATTCCCACTTCTCTCCTTACGTCCCATCGCTCCTCCACAGTTTAACCATTGTCCCTCGTCGCTTCTGATTCTAAAACCTGACCGTAGACCATAGACCGTAAGATCTGAGAATCTCAATCGCGAACAACAACCGCCTGATTGCCTTTGAATTTGCCGTCCACCGTCTACGGTCCATCGTCGATCTTGACTTTGCCCTTGTCGTCCGTGGTCCATCGTCGCCTCTGCTCTTGCTTCTGCCCTTACGGTCTACGGTCCCTCGTCCATCGTCGCCTCTGCTCTCGCCTTTGCCTCTACCCCACCAACCCCACACCCCTCAAATCCGCCATCCCGTTCTGATCCTCCGCCTCATACAGCTTCCAGATCACCTTCAGACCTTCCAGACTCGACACAGCATCGGTCAGCGGTTTCTTCCCCGTCTCGATACAATCAATAAAGTGCGCCATTTCCACTTCTGTGGGCTTGGCATGCTTCTCCTCGAGCAGGACGAGTTCCTTCTGGTCGGGGTCGTGTTCTCCGATCACGTGCTTTTCGACATCGCCGAGATATACGACCTGCCCCCTGGCGAGATTGAGTTCTACCATCCCCTTCTCACAGTGCGCGTGGAATGAATAGCCCAATCGGGTACCCCTTGCGCCCCACGTTCCAAAATGATAGCCTAGTTTTCCACTCTCAAACTCGATCGTCACATTGCTCGTTCCTTCCTTTTCCATCCAGGGCGTACCCAGGTTGGTACCCATGTGGATACCCTTCACGGGATTGCCCAACATCCAGAGCAGCAAGTCCACATAATGGCAGCCGTGACTGAAAAACTGCCCCCCACCCAGCATGTCCGCCCTGCAGTGCCAGCTATCCGGTTCACGCTGAGTATGCTGCTCCGTCCATATCGATATCTGAAAGACCTCTCCAAACTGCTTTTCATCCAGAACTTCCTTGAACTTCAGCACCAGTGGATGAAAACGCATACAATAGGCCACCATCAGAACGCGGTCATTCCGTTCGGCCGCAGCGATCATGTCCAGACACTGCTCTTCAGAGTTCGCCATAGGCTTCTCGACCATCACGTGTTTTCCTGCATCCAGACACTTCACGGTCACAGGATGGTGAAGGTGATGAGGAAGTACCACCAGAGCAGCATCGATTTGATCGAATATCTCCTCATAGTTCGTGGATACAACGGGCTTCGTCGGGAAGTGCTCAGCCACCGCACTGGCCTTCTCGAAATCGAGGTCCACAACCGCCGTAATGTCTACCCTGTTGAGCACTTCGCTCATTCTGCTGGCATGCGAACGTGCCATACCACCGCAACCGATGATCCCCACCCGCGTCTTGTTGCCCATTATTTTCCTCGTCCTTTCAAGAGATGACGGTTATTTCCGAACGAGCTTCCACACATCCGGAAACATATTGTTTCCAGCCACCATCCAGAGCGCATCGTCGTAAACAAAAGGGCTGGCCGCGTGGCGTGGCGCCCAGGGTGTGTCCGGGAGCTCCTCCCAGTGAACACCATCTCCACTGAACCACACGTCATTGCGGTTCCAGCTTCCCTTTGCCTCATCCATAGATCGAATTGCATCCGCGTTGTAGCACCCTTCCATAACCCACAGCTTGTCGTCCCACACCGCCACGTCGTGATATTGCCGTGGTGTCCAGGGTGCCGCCTCGGTATGGAGTTCCCAGTTGACCCCATCCTCCGTGCTCCAGACGTCATTCATAAATTGCCTGCTGTTGATCGTGGGTGTCTCATAGGTTCCGCCTCCCAGGATCCAGATCCGATCCTTGAGGACGGCGCTGTGGCCGATCATGCCTCGTACGGACCACGGTGCGTGCTCAAGTACCCGATCCCAGACCTTCCCATCGGTAGAACACCAGACGTCATTGTAGAAGACCTCCGTCTCAGGCGCAAACTGTGGTATGGTCTGGCCCCCCATAACCCAGATCCGGTCACCCAGGGCCGCAGTGTAGTGTAGTACTCTCGGTCCCCAGGGGACACTGTCATTTGCCTGCACCCAGTGCGTACCGTCCTCACTCGACCAGACATCGTTCTGGTAATGACCCATATTGCAGTCACCACCTACGATCCACATCCTGTTATCGTGCACAACGTAGCCTGCCGTGTGCCGACCCTCCCACGGAGCCTGCTCGACCACCTCTGCCCAGGTCAGCCCGTCCGTTGAACTCCAGACCTCACTATTGCACACCTCGGGAAAATTGACCTTGTCCTGCGGATTCCAGCCGCCAAGAAGCCACATCTTGCCATCGAAGGTCAGTGCGCCTGCCCCATCGCGGCCTGCGAAGGCGGCGTTCTCGGTTATGCATTGCCATTCATATCCAGCCACAGCGATCTCCTTGCTGATGTGTGCTTCCCTGGCTTCCCTAATTTGCGATACCCAGTGTTCTCAGTGCATTTCCTGCGCTCATCATCTCCATATCTCCCGAATCCAGATGTAAAACTGCTCGCTTCACAAGTGCAGCGCCTGGATATGAGAAGGGCATGTGTGTCCCGAAAATCAGATGCCTTGCACCACTCTGCTTGGCCAACAGATCCAGTCCCCCGTGTACCTCCGAGAGCGACAGGTCTACGAACCACTCCTGATCCCGAACGGCCTCATTTCGCCACAAGGGCAAGTTGCCCATCCCGCCGCGCAGATTCGGGAGGTAAACAGTTGCCCCCGGTATCGCAGCCATCAATTTCGCGATCCCCTCGGCGCTCACGGTCTGGCCCGGATCCATCCAGTTCCGCTGCCGGGGATCCTCGATGCGACCAGGAATCGATACAGGAATATTGCGTTCAACACACGCGCTGAGCACGTCTCTTGCCTCAGAACCATCCACTGAATACCCATGATAAACCGGAAACAGTCGGATCCCCTTCATTCCCAGATCCTCCTGGCACTGCCGAAGATCATCTTCCCATTGCTCGTAGGTCGGATTGATCGTACCCATTGCCACCAACCTGCCTCCATGAGGCGCTACCATTTCAGCAAGCTGCTCGTTGGCCGGCTGCACATTCCGGTGAAAAATCGCCTCGATCATAGACACCGCAGCCCCATCGATTCCAGACCGATCCATCCTCGCCAGAAGTGTCTCCGGAGTATTGTCTCGAAGAGACCGAAAAGGAAAACTTCCCAACCACGCGTTAATATCAAAAATCATCTCAAAAATCCTTTCTCTCCGCTTCACATAGAGCTATCGACATCTCACCAAATCGCTTTTTCAGAGACAACACAACCTGGGTTCTTGATACAGCAACAACTTACTCCTGACGCTCGCCTTTAACCTGCAGCGGTTTCCTTCCCTGCTCAGCGAGAATCCGCTCACAATTCCCCCAGAACAGCAGCTCTCTTTCAGCATCGGTTATCGTCGCATCGATCACTTTCCCAACACCACCCGCCATCGTCCCATCGGAACCGTAGAGTACGCGCTCAGCCCCCATCTCGGCAACGGCCAGCTCCACCTGCCCATCATCCAGATTGCTTCCACTCGTATCACAGTAGATATTCGGAGACGCATACCGCATCGCCCGCACCGTTCGCTCCCAGTCTCCGCCGCCGCCTATGTGAGCGTGAATGATAATCGCGTCCGGATGCTGGTCTCCAGCCCTCTTGAAGTGTTCACCATGGCTGATCAGCGGTTGCTTCTCGAGATGTTCCGGAGCAGACAAATATCCTGCGTGCTCCAGAACGGGCACTTTGCGCTCGGATGCCAGTTCCAGAAGCGGCCCCACGACAGGATCACAGATCAGATACTGATTGTAAAGTTTGATGCCGATCATTCCAGCATCCAGACAGCGCTCCACCTCAGCCAGCGCTTCCCCAAAATAGCCAGGAATCACAAAACACATCCCCTGAATCCGGTCAGGATGTCGTTTCATCGCTTCCAGCGTCTTGTCATTCCTCGCCCTCACTTCCTCCATAGGGGCGATCCGGCCCGCTGAGATCGGTTGCGAACACCACATCTCGACCACGCCGAGGTCATCCGCTGTCGCCACCAGACGGTCTCCGGGATGATCTCCCCCCGCGTGACAGTGAGCATCGATCTTGGGGTATTTCATCCAGTGTTCAAGTCTTAAACTCATCCTACCAAACCTCCCTTCCCCTGCCTCTGCTTTTCATGCTCAACAAATATCTCCGAATGTTCGAGCATCGTCGAGAACAAAGGCTCTCAAAGTAACCTGTTTTATTAATGGTCCTGTTCCACTGCTTTTCATTCTCAACAAATATCTCCGCATGTTCGAGCGTAGTCGAGAACCAGGGCTCTCAAAGCGACCTAGTTTGTTAACGGTCCTGTTCCATTCCTCTCAATCCTCCCAGTCAAAAATCACCTTGCCGGTATCTCC
>CAVOEZ010000200.1:0-7114 GCA_963694355.1 Latescibacteria bacterium UBA2968
CGAGGCGAAGGTGGTCTCGGTTTTTTTTTGTGGGGAAGGGGAGCAGTGACGCGCACGACGAACGTGAGGAGAGCAGGGCCAGGAGTCGATATCAGGAGTCGATATCAGGGGTCGATACCAGGGGTCGATACCAGGGGTCCAAGGACCCCTGGCTAAGGTGCGATACCCTTTCAGGGTATTGTGATGGGATTGGGTGAGGGATTGAGGGATCGTTGGAGGAGATGGATTGGATGGAAATTGGAATAAGTTGAGGGAGGACGATCAAGGGGTTCAAGCCAGGAGTCTATACCAGGGGTCCAAGGACCCCTGGCTAAGATGCGATACCCTTTCAGGGTATTGTGATGGGATTGGGTGAGGGATCGTGTGATGTGTTAGTCCCAGAGGTATTTTTCGTCGAAGTCGATGCCTTGTTCGGTCAGGAGTTTTCGGTATTCGTCCTGGAAGAGATTTTCTTTGTGATGGGTTTCCTGGTTCTGGATGTAGTGGATGAGTTGGTTCGTGTCTGACGGATGAACAGAGAAGGTGCTGTAGCCAATTTGCCATTGAAATGTGGAGAGGGGGTCTCCGTGGTCTCTGATCCATTTTGTGGAGAGGCGCTTGAGCTCTTTGACCAGACTCGCGATGGTGATCGTTCGGGATAAATAGGTGAGCAGGTGGGCGTGGTCCGCGGTTCCTCCGATGCAGATCGGGTGGCATCCAAGGTTGGTGGTGATTCTTGCGAGGTAGGCGTGGGTTTTGTTCCGGAATGAGGGATTAGTTAGATATGGGAATCGGTTCTTGGTTGAGAAGATGGTGTGAATGAGGACTCGGGAGAGGGATTGGGGCATCGGAGTCTCCGTGGGAGTTTGTCAGCGAGGCACTAAGGGTTGAGGTAATAAGCGTTGAGGTACCAGGGGTCCGAGGACCCCTGGCTAAGATGCGATACCCTTTCAGGGTATTGTGATGGGTCGACCGATTATAGTCATAGTAGAGGGGTGTTGTCCAGGGGGCGAGGTATAAAAGTCGAGGTATTAAGGGCGCAGACCAGGGGTCCAAGGACCCCTGGCTAAGATGCGATACCCTTTCAGGTTATCAATGTCACGTTCGGAGAGGAGAGGTTTTGGGCAGTGGCGCGGATCCATTCGGGGGAGCGAGCGGTGTTTGAGATGCGGATTTCGGAGATTGTGCCGAGGAATCTGGCGGCGCCTCCAAGGAGACTGCCTATGGCGAGGGGTGAGTTGGAGGGATTAAGGGCTCCGGAGGCTTCTGTGGAGCCGACGGGTTCGCCATCGATGAAGAGTGTGATGGCCTTGCCGTCGTATGTGCCCGTGATGTGATACCATCCGGCAGAGAGGTTGCGGTTCGCCCGGACGCTGCGTGTGCCATTGGTGGTTATGACGGTGAGTGTGGGGCCGGGCATAGAGGCGCCCAGACCCCCGTTGTGGCCGCACTCCACATACTTTAGCGTGAATGCGGCGTCCTCTGCAGTGTCATAGCGGAGGACTTTTCCATGCGGTGTGAAGCCTCTGTCGTCGGAGTCGTCGGGATCTTCCCGCCAGGGCGCACAATAGACGTAGCGGCCATCGAAGGCGCCTCCGTTGAACCCACCCGGATTAGGCGGATAGGTGAAGACACCGCCATCCACCGCATCCCACGCGGACGCATCTGCGAAATTCAGGGTGGTATCATACCTGAGCATCCGGCAATGGAATCCGTGCCTGGCGCTCGTGCGTGAGGCCTCGTCTTCCACAAACGGGATGTAGTAGATGTACTTTCCGTCAAAACAAGCGCCATCATATCCGCAGGTGTTGAGACCAGAGGTCCGCGCGGCATCGTAGACTTCCCAGCTCGATAGATCGCTAAATTTCCCGAGCGTGTCGTAACGAACGGCCTTGGAGTGGGCGTACTGAACATAGTAGACATATCGTCCGTCGAAGATGGCCCCCACACACATTTCCATCCCCAGACTGCTGATGTCATTGGCCGCCCAGCTAGAGGGGTCGTCGAACTTGCCGTGCGTATCGTGGCGAAGGACAATCCCCCTGTTGTTGAGGGGCGAGTAGTAGACGTATCGTCCATCGAAGGTCGCACCATCGTAGTTCTTCGACTCCAGCCCATCTGTGTTTCCGGCATCGTAGATTACGTAGCTGGAGGGATCCTTGAATTCGCCCTGCGTATCGAATTTAACCGCCTTACCGGAATCCGACCCATCCATTTCATATCCTGGCGTGATATAGATGTATCGCCCATCGAACGCAGCGCTCTGAGAGGAAACCGGGTTTCCGATATCGTAGGCGTCCCAGTTTTCTGGATCGGTGAATTGACCTCGACGATCAAACCGGAGCAAGCGGCTGTGGTGCGACTCGCCATCCGTCCGGGGGATGAAGTAGATGTGGTCGCCCGCGTGAACGGCGCCATAGTACCCCTTTGTATTCAGTCCTGAGGTATTCCCCGCATCATATCCCGACCAACTGGCTGGATCATCGAACGACCCGTGTGAATCGTAGCGCAGGGCCTGGCCGTGTCGATTGAGAGAGTCATTCAGCTGGGGGGCGAAGTAGACGTATCTGCCATCACTGACGGAGCCAAAGAAGCCTTTCGTATCTAACCCGTTCGTATTTCCGGCATCGTAAGATTCGAATGCCACCATTTTCGATCTTGGTGACCACTTTGAAACAAGGGATTGGAAGGTGTCACTGTTTTCCTGATCGGTATGTACCCAGGCTTCGATCGTGAAGGTGTCTGCAAGTTTGAGATCTTCATCACGGACGAATCCTCCGTCTACCTGGACAACCTGAAACTGCGCATCCCAGGGCGATTCCGCGCTGTTGGAGTCGGTGGTTCGACCTACACAGATGATCAATTCCGTCTTGTCGTTGAGCACAGGGATACACACACGCGCGCTCAGTTCTCCAGACTCAGGGTCATAACTCTCGATGGCGTGGGTAAGCTTCTTGTTCGAGTGGGAGCAAAACTGGATGTCTTCCCCATCACTGCCTGTGACGTCGCCGCCATTTTCGACGGATTTCAGGAAGTCCTGCTTCAGGTGCAGCAGAAGGGGAAAGTTCTTGAGATTACCAGAAAGTTCTTCAGTGGAAATCTTCAGGGTGCGACGGTTTGCAGATTCAGACATGTGATCCTCTCTGTGTGGTCTGGTTCATGGACAGCGCTTGAGATGTACGGAAGACTGTCAAAAGAGACTGAGCTGCTCTTGTTTGTTCTCCTGCTGATCGGCGGGAAAAGCAGGAAGATCCCCGACCGAGGATTGCTCGGAGAGCAAACGATGGAAGTGTTTTGCAAGACGCGGTGCGTAAAAATCATCCGGCGCGTGCAGAAAGATGCAGGGCGATTTTCCTTCTGCCAACCAACCTGCTGCCACACCCGCCCATTCTCTCAGAAAAGGCAGATTCTCCTCTACATCCGGATGCCCTACGAATCGAACGAAAGGACGGTTCCCGGTCGACGAAAATTGCACGGGCAAATCAGGTTTTTCCCTTTTCGCCTCTAATGCAGATGGGTCATTCGTCTTCGCCCGGTGCAAGCCCCTTGTATCGAAGATGACTCGATCCACCCCGACGTCGGACAGCAAGGCATCGAGCTGCGCACTGGAATTGGAGAAGAATTCGGGATGCCTTACCTCCACGGCGTATTGGAACTCGTTCGGCAGCGCTCTGAGAAATTTTTCCAGTCCGGGTAAGAGGTTCGGCCCGTATGATGGCGGCAGTTGTAAGAAAAGGGGGCCCAGACGATCCTGAAGTGGGGCGAGTCTGCTCAGAAATTCTGTGGTTTGATCCCTAGCGCCGACCAGCTTGAGGTCGTGGCTGATCGTTCGAGAGAATTTGAAACAGAACCGAAAGTCCTCAGGGGTCTCTTCTTTCCAGCGGGAGACCGTTTCCGGAGCCGGAAGGGCATAAAAGGTAGCGTTGCCTTCCACTGTGTTGAAGACCGTGGCGTACTGACGCAGAAAGTCCCGCGCCGGAGTTTTGGGTTTGAAGAGTTCACCGACCCAGTTTTTGTTGGCCCAGATCGGGCAGCCCAGAAGGTAATTGGTGATGGACATCTGGATCCTGTGCGGAAAATGGAAAGGCGTCCCCGGACGGATCGTCCTATGGTTCCAAGGTCACCTTTATGGATTGGTCTCCGGACGCGACGAGGTCGATGCCTTCCTGAAAATTGTCCAGCGGTAGCCTGTGCGTGATGATACGGTCCATCGGCAACAGTTCCTTCCTGAGCATGTCGATGGCAATCGGATAGCATCCCGGGCTGAGATGGGCGCCGTGGATGTTGAGCTCCTTCGTGTCACCAATGATTGTCCAGTCTGTGGTGACAGGTTCGCGCATCACACTGAATTCGACGAAGGTTCCAAGCTTGCAGATCATATGCAACCCCTGCTCAACCGCAGCGGGGTGGCCGGTGGCTTCTATGTAGACGTCACATCCGTACCCTTCGGTAAGGTTCCTCACCTCGTCGATCACGTCCGTGGACGAAGGGTTCAAGCCGATGTCCGCACCACAGGCCTTTGCGACCTCCAGGCGATCTTCGTTGAGATCGAGGGCGATGAGCAGTCGGGGGCTCTTAAGTCTAGCTGCAGCGACCATTCCGAGACCGAGGGGACCGGCGCCGGCGATGACGACGGTGTGATCGAGTTCGATATTCGCTCGCTGGACGGCATGGATCGCGCAGGCAAGGGGTTCGATGAAGACCGCGTGATGAGCTGGAATGGCGTCGGGCACTTTGTAGTTGAGTGCATTCGCAGGGAAACGCATGAATTCTGCCATTGCGCCAAAGGTCTTCTGGCGAAAACCGTAGATGTCGTGCGGCATACACATCCAGTACTGGCCCCGCTTGCAATAGCGGCAGGAATGGCACGGTACGATCTGTTCGGATATGGCTCGATCGCCCAGGGACAAGCCGTACTTTTCGCCGGCACCCTCGCCGAGGGCGACGACCTCTCCGATAAACTCATGTCCCGGGATAACCGGCGCCTGGCAATAGCCCTCGCGGTGATCGTCCCCCCAGAAGAGGGGCGCCCCGAGATAACATTTCAGATCGCTGGCGCAGATGCCCACAGACGCCACCCGGATGATCACTTCTTCAGGGTTTGGCAGGGGGGTGGGGGAAGTTTCGAGCCGATAGTCCTCGGGGCCGTGGCAGATAATAGATTTCATTGTTGTCGGCAGTGAATTCGTCATCGCAATCTCCGTCTATGATTCGAGCAGTGAGCAAGATCCATGATAGGATCAAACAGTCGGCCTCGCAACTCAACTTTCAAAGGGACCTGCTTTTCGCTTGTCGGCGAAGAGGGGGCCGCCATACATTACACTGAAGTAGATAGTCAGCAGTGGCCAGTTTTGGACAAGCTCGTCATTTTGGGTAGAGCTCCGACCCAACCAATTCTTCCCGGGAGGTTCCTATGGGCCGCCGAGAGTTGCTGTGGATTCCACTCCTGCTCGTACTCGGTCTGATCGGACTCTGGACATTTTTGCATTATTATCACGAGGCTTTCCCAGCCGCTTCTCTAGACTTCAAGCTGAGCAGAGAGGAGGTTTTCGAGAAAGCCGACGCGTATGTGATGGATCTGGGGTATGGAACCCAGGATTACAAAGATGCCCAGGTGTTTTCAGGCTCCCCGATGCAGCAGATATTTATGGAACAGACTGTGGGACTGGCAGAAACGAACCGGCTCGCCCTGGACTGGCTGTCTCTGTGGACGTGGAATATTCGATGGTACCGACCCCTCCAGAAAGAGGAGTTCGGCGTGGGGATGGATCCGAGCGGTCGGATTGTACGATTCACTCACAAGATCCTGGAGTCCGATGAAGGCGCAAGTCTCACACAGGAGCAGGCGCTGGCTATCGCCGGAGACTTCCTCCGCGACCACCAGGCCTTCGATCTTTCAGGTTATGATCTCATCGAGCGGACGAGCCAGGAGCGGAAGAGCCGAGTCGATCACACATTTACCCATCGCAGAAATGGATTCACGGTTGGGGATGATGGCCACTACCGGCTGGAGGTGGTGGTTCAGGGTGACAAGGTCGGGTCATTCAGAGAATATCTGAAAGTCCCGGAAACGTTCTCCAGGGAATACAAGGAAGTCCGGTCTCGTGCGAATTTTCTGACCGGTGTGTTCAATATTTTCTGGTTGGCCCTTGTGGTGGCCATGCTTGTGGTGCTGGTTCGGGCATTTCGAAGCGGGATCATCAACTGGCGAACCGGAATCATTATAGGCATTCTCGTGGCAGTTGCGTCGACAGCTGGGACGCTGAATTCATTGCCTCTGGTGAATTACCGGTTCGACACGACCACCACAACAGGCGCATTCATGATCATGTATCTGGTCAGTGCGGTCCTCGGGGCCGTGATGATGGGCGGTGTGATCTGTCTTGCGGGAGTCGCAGGCAACTCGATGGGCTCCGTGGTGGGGTTGGGATCCGGGAAGGACTTGCTCGGGAAATTTAGCTGGCGTGGTCTGCTGTCTGCCAGTTTTCTGAAGTCAACAACCGTGGGGTATGGCATTGCGGGCGTCATGCTTGGTTACGTGACGGTGTTTTATCTCATTGGCTCCCGCGTCTTCGGAGTCTGGGCGCCCGCCGATGTGAGTGAATACAATAACGCATTCAGTACAGCCATCCCCTGGATCTATCCCTTGCTGATGGGGTTGGTAGCGGCCACGATGGAGGAGTTTTTCTTCCGTCTCCTGGCCATCACCCTGCTGCTTAAATGGCTGAACCGGCGCTGGTTGGCCGTTCTCCTTCCGGCAATCGTGTGGGCATTTTTGCACTCGAATTATCCGATCGAACCGATATATACCCGGGGCATCGAGTTGACGCTGGTGGGGATCATGTTTGGTGTGGCATTCCTGCGCTACGGGATCTGGGCGCCCATTATCGCGCATTACGCTTATAACGCTTTTCTTACCGCGCTCCCAATGATGAAATCCACGAGCGCCTACTTCCAGGTTTCCGGTATTCTGGTGACGGGCATATTGCTGCTGCCGGCAATCCCAGCGTTGATCGCGGTCATCACGAGGAAGGGACAGGAGGAAGAGGAACCTTTTCCAGTTGAGGTGCAGTCTACTGAACCGAAGGTCGAGACAGTTCCGGTAAGGACGGACGAAGAGATACCCGAGCGCGTT
>CAVOEZ010000201.1:0-7091 GCA_963694355.1 Latescibacteria bacterium UBA2968
GGCCTTTTTTGCAGGCTTCTTAGCGGCCTTTTTTGCAGGCTTCTTAGCGGCCTTTTTTGCAGGCTTCTTAGCGGCCTTTTTTGCAACCTTCTTGACTACCTTTTTTGCAGCCTTTTTTGCAACCTTCTTGGCAGGCTTCTTAGCGGCCTTCTTCGCTGGCTTCTTGGCGGCTCTCTTTGCCATCGCATTCACCTCCTTCTCTGAGGATCGAGGGAGCTTCTATCCCGCGAACGCTCGGTGTAATTCCTGTTATTTTCTTCTCTTCTAATCCTGAATATAAGACCGTTCAATCGAAAGAATCAAGCCCTATCTTCATTTTTACAGGAATTACGTAAGTGCATGTCGCCAATCAAACAGCTCTAACAGAACTGCTTTTGAAGTTCAAAGGGAAGGTCCAAAACAAAAAATGGCAGAAGCCTGTCTGCTTCTGCCATTTCAGATGGAGGCTAAACGTCCCTCGCTTATTCCAGCCTGTAGTTCGGGGCTTCCTTGGTTATTGAGATATCGTGGGCGTGACTTTCTCTCACACCCGCGGAAGTTATTTTTACAAACTTTCCATTGAGTCGTAACTCTTCAATATTCCGGGTACCGCAGTATCCCATTCCTGCTCGCAGTCCACCAACCATTTGGTAAATGAATCCTGAAATGGAACCTTTATACGGGACCTGTCCTTCGATCCCTTCAGGGACGAGTTTGTCTGACTCGACATCTCCCTGGAAATACCGATCCTTACTGCCACGTTGCATCGCGCCCAGAGAACCCATGCCACGATACACCTTGAACGTTCTGCCCTGATAAATAACCGTCTCGCCGGGACTCTCATCCGTCCCTGCAAACAGGTACCCGATCATCACTGAGTTCGCACCGGCTGCAATCGCCTTTGCAATATCTCCGGACTGCGTAACGCCGCCGTCTGCAATCACCGGGATTCCGGCCGCCTGGGCAACCTCCACACAATCCATGATCGCTGTTATCTGGGGTATGCCAACACCAGCTATAACGCGGGTTGTACAAATCGCGGAAGGACCCATCCCTACCTTGATGGCATCCGCTCCTGCGGAAATCAGATCCTTGGCTGCTTCTCCCGTAGCAATATTCCCAGCAACAACTTCCGTGTCTGGAAAATCACGCTTGACCCTTTCCACAGCCTCCAGAACGCCTCTGGAGTGTCCGTGCGCAGTGTCTACCACCACTACGTCTACATCTCTTTCCACAAGGGCCAGAATCCGGTCCTCCGAATCACCACCCACACCAACTGCCGCCCCAACACGCAGCCGCCCCATATCGTCTTTACAGGCGTTCGGATATTGTGTCCGCTTCTCGATATCTTTTACTGTGATCAGACCCTTCAATCTGCCTTCATTATCGACTACAGGAAGTTTCTCTATTCTGTGTTCCTGGAGTATTACCTGGGCCTCCTCCAGTGAAGTGCCGAGTGTGGCTGTCACCAGACCTTTGTGTGTCATCACATCGGCTACTTTTCTACCTACGTTCTTTTCAAACCGCAGATCCCGGTTCGTCAGAATTCCAACGAGCTTGTTGCCCTTATCTACAATAGGCACACCCGAGATCCTGTATTTGGACATCAGATCCAGAGCCTCGTGGATCAAATCTTCCGGCGAGAGTGTCACCGGGTCTACGATCATCCCGCTCTCCGAGCGTTTCACTTTTTCTACTTCCTCGGCCTGCTCCTCAATGGAAAGATTCTTGTGAATGATCCCAATCCCACCCTCCTGGGCCATAGCCACAGCCAGCCTTGCCTCTGTAACGGTGTCCATTGCAGCACTGACCAAAGGAATATTCAGCTTGATCCTGTTGGTTAGCCGAGTACCCAGATCGACCTCCTTGGGCAATACTTCAGACTTTCCAGGAACCAGCAGGATGTCTGCGTAGGTCAATCCCTCTTTAATGATCTTGTCTGTGGACTTGTCCATATGGCCTCCCTCCGGATGAGGATCCGTAGTCAATATGGTTGTTATAGTTCATTCAAAAGTTGAACAGATATGCCAGGGGTCTTAAATCGGATACAAAAAATCCCCCTGATTGGCGGATCAAGGGGTTAGTTTTAGACCGCACCTGGTCTCAACGGGGCCCGGTGGCGGTAATTCCAGCCCCCGACTTGAGAGGCGAAATCACAAGTAGTATGCTTCGTGACCATCCTTGCCCTCAGGCGGGTATTTTAACCTTGGCATATCGAGATTAGAATTCAAAAATTTACAGAAATCCTTGTGTAGTGTCAATGTCTTTTTAAACGTAAGACAGAACTCAAGCCGTGCGCCTTTCTCCTCGAAAATCCATACAAGTCTTTGATATACAGGTTCTTCTGCGCAGAATCCTGTTGACGCCATCGGCGCACCGGCTTATAATCACCTGGAAGACTTGCCAATCTTGAACAGTAGGAGAAAGAGGTGGAAATGGACATACAAGTCATACCCAGGGTCCTGTTTGTCATCCTAGTGATCCTGCCGATCTTGCTGGCCTGGCTGAAGGGCGACCAGATCCTGGACCGGATCGCCGCCAGGCAGAAGGCGAGTCTGCGGAACAGGAGGAAGAGGACAACCAGGGCATTGCCTCTGCGGAAGGACACTGTTCGATCCATTCTGGACGCGGAAGAAAAGTGCGACGAGATAGACAATCGAATCGCACATAAACTTGGCTGTTACCAGGATCTTTACACCCAGACCCGGGATAGTGAAGCCACATCGTTGCCCATGCTTGCCGACACGGAAAATCTGCTCCTCTCACGTGAATCGCATTTCAATTCCTATCTGGATATCGCCTGGCTGCAGAGTGAAACCATTGAAATTCTCTCAGAGGAAGTCGCCCTTTTAAGAGAATTCGTGCAGTTGGGTCCTCACCAACGACGCCCCTCGTCGCCTGAACCAGCCGCCAACCAGCTGATCCAAAATCTCGAGTCCGCCATCAGAAAGAGAGCAGACGTGGATCGAAAGCTGGGTGAGATCGGGAAGGGCAATTCCTCTAAGGATACCAGCCCCGGATTTGACGCAACTGTCGGCTGAACGATTCTCGAAATAAAAACTATAAATAATTGTATAATAACATTTTAACAGCACTTATGCTTGAACCTCTGTGGAACCTTTAGCTAGGTCTACCCGTTAAAAAGCATCCCTTTTAGAGCCCTTGATTTTACCTTGACATCCTATTTTCTATTCATTAGATTGGGTTTTTGCACCCTCCAGGAAGTTCCTATCTTCAGTGTTTCTGAAGGCTTAATCCAATACCTTTGAGCAAAAGCGCCAATTGATGCCCGGGTTCTCCTGCCGGGTACCTGACAAGGAGTGACACGCAATGAAATTCAAATCTGGTATGCTGATCGTTGCCTTGATCTTCGGATCGATTGTAGGCAGCGTGATGTCGGCAGATGCGAGAAGAAAGAAGAAACAGGAAAAGCTCCAGCCGGCCCCGGTCGATTCGCTTCGGCAGTCAAAGAAGCATCTTTCATTTGGATATCGATATCTCAAGAACAAGCAATACCAGGATGCAGAAACCCAGTTGACCAGATCGTGGGAATTCAATTCTGCAAGCCCCAAGGCCGCTTACTATCTGGGACGACTATATAATGAAACAGAAAAGGTCGAAGAAGCCATCCAATGGTTCACAACGGCAATCGAATTGAGCCCGGATGGTAAAAACGCCAAGAATGCCCTATTCTTTCTTGGTCAGTTGTATGTGCTTCAGGAAAACAGACCCGAGGCCATCCGCGTATACGAGAAACTGCTGAAAATTGCCCAGACACCCGAACAGGAAATTCAGTATCTACACCACATCGTAACACTGTATGTTGAAGAGGAGGAATACGAGACCGCATTGGAACACGCTCGCCGTTGGGGTGAGTTGATGCCAGACGATCCTGACGTGCAGGACACGATCGGCAAACTGGCCCTCCACACGGGTGAAGATGACGAGGCCCTTGCCCAGATGGAAAAGGTCCTTGAAATGAATCCGGAGGACCACGCCACGCTGCAGACGCTGGCCCAGATGTACACTGCGAAAGGAATGACGGACAAGGCCTTCAACGCTTACAACAAGCTGTACAAAAGCGAGCCTGACAACTTTTTTTATCTGGATAAGCTGCTCACACTCGGCAAAACACTTGGGAAATCCAACAATGCACAGAACGTAGTCCTGAGAAAAATGCTGAAGCTCCAACCGAATAATCTGAGTGTAATTGAAAAGTTGATCGATGCAACCGGTTCCATCGGACTGGTCAATCAGGGTCTGCGTCTGGATCCCGGAAGTGGTAAGTTCAACTATATGAAAGGCCAGCACTTCTTCGACAAGTGGAAGAACTCTTCAGCGAAGAAGGACTCTGTTTCTGCACTCAAATGGTACAAGAAGGCACAAAAAGACCCACAATGGAGTGGGAATGCCAAACGAATGATTGATGAACTCGATCCACCGATCACCGAGGAGGAAAAAATTCGGCAGAAGTTCTTCAACAAATCCAAAAAGAAAGAGAAGGAGGTGGATATCAAGGGTAAAAAGTAATGGAATCTGGATACTATTCTTTTATATTGTGTGTCAATTGTTAATACGCACCGCAACACGTCATTCTCGTCTTATTCGAGAATCCATATTTAGGGACGGTTACGTTTCTAAACTCTTTCCAACCGGCGATGGTGAGTGGTCCTCATAGAGGGTAAATTATGAGACCAGCCACTGACGATCCAAAGTATCTGGGGGGATGAAGCATGGTTGAGCTTTTTATTGCTGGCGGGAATTTCATGTGGCCGTTGTTACTCATGCTGCTGTTTGGTCTTGCTGTGAGTTTTGAGCGTCTTTGGTCACTGAGCAAATCTTCGATAAATACCAGAGAGTTTTTTGCAGAAGTCCAGGAAGCTCTCAAGCAGCGTGGTCCAGAGGGGGTTGCTGAAGTTTGTGCGAACCATCGCGGTCCTGTTGCTTCAGTTATTCACGCGGGCCTTCTCCGTTTGGACCGTGGGATCGATCACGTAGAAAAAGCGATCGAGGAGTCAGGGGCCATCGAAATGGCCTTTCTGGAAAAGGGAATGGTTTGGCTGTCCACAGTTGCCAACATTGCGCCTCTCCTCGGATTCCTCGGAACAGTAAGTGGTATGATCGGCGCCTTCGACGCCATCGCTCAGGCTGGAGATGTGGAACCCAGTATTGTTGCATCCGGTATCTCCGAGGCCCTGATTACCACGGCGGCAGGTCTCATAATCGCCATTCCGATCCAGGCTTTCCACAACTTCTTCGTCTCCAAAATCGACAAGATCATTATCGACATGCAGGAAAGCTCCACACAGTTCGTCGATGAGCTGATCCGGGCCGGCTACGACAAACCCGAAGGAGCATAAGTCATGGCCAAGAAGGCAGGGGTGCAGCGAAGGAACAAGTCGAATCCCGAGATTCCGACCTCTTCAATGGCGGACATCGCCTTCCTCCTGATCGTGTTTTTCCTTGTTACGACTACCATGAACCAGGACAAGGGCATAGGGATGCAGCTCCCGCCAGCCGGGGAGAATAAGAAGATCCAGAAAAAGAATATCTGCAATATCTGGGTCAACTCGGTGGGCGGTATTTTGATCAACATGGAGCAGGAGGTTCCTCTGGGCGGACTCAGAGCGGAAATGGAACGCCGTCTCAGCGAAAACGATAAACTCATCGTTTCTCTGAAGGCAGACGAAGAGACCTCCTACGACACTTTCATTAATGTGCTGGATGAAGTTAAACTTTCGGGTGCACAGCGTATCTCACTTGCTTCACCGGAAAAGTAGGCTGATTCACCCGAATCAGGAGAATCGTCCATGCCAGATTTTGCAAAAAAGTCAGGAGTGCAGAGTTCGATCCCAACGGGCTCGATGGCCGATATTGCATTCCTGCTACTCATCTTTTTTATGGTAACAACGGTCTTTGTCAGATACCGGATTCCCGGGATCGTCTTACCGAGAGCCGAAAAGGTCGAAGAAATCAAGATGCGCAGACATATTAATTATGTCTGGGTGTCTGCAGACCGAAAGGTTTTCATCAACGACAAGCTTGCTCCAATGGGTGCTGTCGCGGCCACATTCTATGAATTCAGACTGGCCAACCCGCGGCTCATTGTATCGTTGAAATGCGATGTCAGGGCTCCCTACGGGATCGTTTCGAGGGTTTTAGAAGAACTGAGAAAGGCCGATGCCCTCAGGGTCAATTTCGCAACAGACAAAGAGAGGTGATGAACCAATGGCCTACTACATTCGCGGCAAGGATGTAATCCGGACCAAGAATCCGGAACACGATCTGAAACAGAGCTACCAGAAAGTGTTCTGGACCAGTACTGGTATATCCTTCTTTCTGCATGTGTTTATGGCGGTTCTCTTTCCTACCTTCCAGATCCAGGCCGGTGCAGGGAAGAAAGATCAGATCATCATCCAGATGGAAGATATCCCGGAAACAAGACAGATTCAGCGCCCCCCTCCGCCACCAAGGCCTGCGGTGCCCATCGAGACCGAGAGTGACGAGGTTCCGGATGATGTCACGATCGAAACAACCGATCTCGACTTCGACCAGGCGCATGTCGATTTGCCGCCGCCCCCCCCGCCAGGTGCAACGGATGCTCCGGAAGAGGAGGAGATCCTGGAGTTCTGGAAGGTGGAAGATAAGCCTATCCTCAAAAAGAATGTGAAGCCAAAGTATCCTGAGATAGCAAGGAAGGCGGGCCTCGAAGGTAAGGTATTCGTCAAATTCATGGTGGGCCGTAACGGACGCGTCCAGCAGGTACAGGTGCTTCGAGGTCAGGAAATCTTCCGGCAGGCGGCCGTTGATGCAGTGATGCAGTTCATTTTTTCACCTGCAATGCAGAATGACAAACCTGTGAACGTTTGGATGACACAGGCGATCACCTTCAGGTTGCACAAATGAAACAGTAGTGCTCAGATCCATCCAGCAGCAGTCTAAAAAGAAGGCCATCGCATTTCCTGCCGGGAATTGCGATGGCCTTTGCCAAATCCCCTGTCAAGGCTCTGGTTCAAAGCGCTTGACAGGGTCGGTCAAATTGGCAATATTATTGATTCACTGTTAGGTTTATCCGAATATCTAACATATTAACGAGGGTTTACTTCATGTCA
>CAVOEZ010000202.1:0-7058 GCA_963694355.1 Latescibacteria bacterium UBA2968
GTGTCCGGGTATGCGGGCGGGGAATCGGAGCATCCGACCTATCACCAGATATGCACCGGGACGACGGGTCACGCCGAGGTGGTGCAGACCGGGTTCGATCCGGAGGTGATTTCATTCGCCGATCTGCTGGAGATCTTCTGGCGCACACACGATCCGACAACGCTGAATCAGCAAGGGGCGGACAGAGGGACGCAGTATCGGTCAGTGATTTTCTACCAGAGTGAAGATCAGAAACAGATTGCCGAGCAGTCTCTGGCGGATACAGATCAATCCGGTCTCTGGCAGGATCCAATTGTAACGGAGATCTCCCCGATCGGTGTGTTCTATGAGGCAGAGGACTATCACCAGAATTATTACAAACAGAACGGGAGTCAACCTTACTGCAGAATGGTGATCGATCCCAAGATGAGCAAATTCAGGGAAATGTTTGGAGAGAAAATCGGGTGATTTGAAGCTGGAGACACCAGACATCATTCTGCAGACAATGAGCAGTGATTGAGCGATCAGAGGATTGGTTATGGGACGACTGTTTTTGGGCCTGGATTCAAGCACTCAGAGTTTGAGCGCCATTGTTGTGGATTTCGATGCCCGCGAGGTTGTTTACGAGGGCACCGTGATATACGATGAAGATCTACAAGCGTATGGAACCAGAAATGGCGTTCTGGTAAACGATGATCCAAAGGTTGTACACGCACCCCCTCTGATGTGGGCCGATGCCCTGGACGTGTTGCTCGACCGTATGAAACGCGAAGGTGCTCCACTTTCGAAGATTCTGGCCATCAGCGGATCCGGACAACAGCACGGTTCCGTATATCTGAATGAGGCTGCGTCGACCGCCCTTGGCGCACTGGATCCGGAAGTGGATCTGAAGACGAATTTGAAGGGTATTTTCTCCCGGGAGACCTCCCCTATATGGATGGATTCCTCTACACGGAAAGAATGTGACGAAATCTCCGAGTCCCTGGGTGGTATGGTTGCAGCAGCAGAGGCCACGGGATCTACGACTTTCGAGCGTTTCACCGGCCCCCAGATCCGGAAGTTCTTCAAGGACGATCCCGATGCATATGAGAAGACCCGAAGTATTGGTCTGGTAAGTTCTTTTATGGCTTCCGTACTGTCCGGTCGCATTGTGCCGATTGACCATGGAGATGGATCGGGGATGAATATTATGGATATCCGGAATCGCATCTGGGGCGAGCGGGCTCTGCCTGCTACGGCTCCCGATCTCGAGAATAAACTTCCTGAGCTTGCAGATCCCTGGCAGGTGGTGGGAGCGATCAGTCCGTATTTCCAACAGAGGTACGGATTAGTTCGAGACGCGAAGGTGATCGCCTGGTCTGGGGACAATCCCAACAGTGTGATTGGTCTGGGATTGATTCGGGAAGGGATGGTGGCCATCAGTCTGGGGACCAGCGATACGTATTTCGGTACGATGGAGCTGTGCAGAATCGATCCACGGGGTGAAGGGCATGTTTTCGTTTCTCCGACGGGCGACTATATGTCACTTATTTGTTTCAAGAACGGTTCCCTGGCGCGGGAACGGATCTGTGAGCAATTTGGAATGGGCTGGCCCGCGTTTTCCGCGGCCCTGCAATCCACACCGCCGGGGAACAGCGGCAGGGTGATGCTGCCTTATTTTGAACCGGAGATCGTGCCAAATATGCTTGAACCAGGTATCAGGAGGTTCGACCTTCAGGAGGATGACCCTGCCGGCAACTGCCGGGCAGTGGTAGAAGCCCAGATGATGTCAATGCGAATCCATTCTGCCTGGATGCGCGTCTCGCCGGTGGCGATCTATGCGACTGGTGGCGGGTCTGTGAACAGAGAGATCCTTCAGATCATGGCGGATGTTCACGAATGTCCTGTTCACCGGTTTGAAGTGACAAACAGCGCAGCATTAGGTGCCGCGCTCCGGGCAGTTCACGGATATTTGATCGACGTGGGTGAGGAGATTGAGTGGGCCTCAGTAGTGGAGGGTCTGGCGGAGCCTGTGGCAGGTTCGATAGTGGAGCCGAACCGTGCAACTGCAGGTGTTTATGCCGAGTTGATGAAGAAATACAGGATGTGCGAGGAACGTGTTACAAGCAGGGCGTGAGGACAATCCGGGGCTGCCCGAGGTGAGGAAGATGAACGCCGATCTGATTCTAAGGAATGCCAACATTCATACGGTGAATGAGCGGAAGCCAAGGGCTGAAGCGGTAGCTATTCAGCACGACAGGATTCTATGTGTCGGCACGGATGATGAGGTGATGGTGTGCAAAGGGAATTCGACCCAGGTAGTGGATCTGGAGAGACAGACGGTTCTACCGGGTTTGACTGACGCTCATTGCCACTTGCAGGTGATCGGCGAGCGGGAGCTGACATTGAATCTCGAGGGCGTTCGAAGTCTCCAGGGATTTCTGGATGCGGTAGGTGAGCGCACCAAACAGGTTGGCCAGGACGAATGGGTGACCGGAAGAGGATGGATCGAGACGTTCTGGAGCCCGCCGGACTTCCCCACTCGGTGGGATCTGGACCGGGTTGCGTCACAGAATCCTGTGTTTCTGGTCAGGGCGGACGGTCACGGTGCAGTAGCCAATTCTGTGGCGATGAAGATCGCGGGTATTGGACGGGCAACACCGGATCCCGTTGGCGGAGAAATCTTGCGGGATGAGACAGGAGCGCCCAACGGGATGTTGATCGATGCTGCACAGGGTTTTGTGCGTAAGAAACTTCCCAAGGTGTCACGGGAGAGAGCGAAGAGAGAGCTTGAAGTCGGCGGCCAGAGAAGTCTGGAACTGGGATGGTGCCAGGTGCACGACATGGGTGGCAGATACGATGAATTGGATCTCTTTGAGGAACTGTATGGAAGCCATAAGCTGAAGGTTAGAGTCTACAAGTCCATGAGCGGCCCTGGTGAGGATGCACAGCGGCTGATTCGTGAAGGTGCGTTCGGTATCGACAATCGCTTCACAGTGCGTGCCATCAAGCTGTTCACCGATGGCGCCGTTGGGTCAAGGGGAGCCGCCCTGCTGGCGCCATATAGTGACGCCGAGACTTCAGGTTTTCTGATTCATGAGGCAGAGGAGTTGAGACCTGTCCTGGTGTCGGCGCTTGGGGCAGGCATCCAGATACAGACGCACGCAATCGGAGATCTTGCGAATCGCTTTACACTGGATTTGTACCAAGAAGCGTTTGAGGCGGTTCCCGCTTCGGTGAGGAAGATCTCTGATCCACGATGGCGCGTTGAGCACGCGCAGATCGTGAGTTCTGAGGATGTTCCCAGATTTCATCAGTTGGGCGTGATCCCCTCTATGCAGCCCTCTCACGCGATCAGCGACCTCCATTTTTCACACATTAGATTAGGGATCCGACGAATGAATGACGCGTATGCATGGCGGAGTTTCCTGGATTCTGGTTCGGCAATCGCGGGTGGGTCCGATGCCCCCGTGGAGCGGGGTGAACCCATGGTCGAGTTCTACGCGGCGGTCGAGCGCAGAGATCTGGAGGGGTATTCCGGGGAAGGATGGCATCCGGAACTTGCGGTTTCGCGGATGGAGGCACTGAAGATGTTTACGACCTGGGCTGCCTTTTCCGCATTCGAGGAAGATACACGAGGATCGATCGAGGTGGGTAAACTCGCAGATTTCACGGTGCTTTCGCAGGATATTATGTCGATTCCTGCGAGCGAAATTCCGGAGACCGTTTGCTCTATGACGGTGATAGGTGGCGAAGTGGTGTTTGACAGGGACTCACTATGTGTCAGTTGAGGATGCCCTATGAAACTTTCTGATCGTTTTCCATTCTATCCCCAGCTCGACGGGATGATGAGTGGACGAATCGACCATTCGGAGATCTCAAGGGAAGCCGACGATGTTTGTGTGAATTCGGACTGGCATCTCTTTGTCCCGGACAGATCCATTCCGGGTATCGAGGTGGCCGCAAAAGATCTGATAGAATTCCTCAATCGAGGCTTCGGAATCGAGGTCGATGCATCCGGGAATCGAGACGGCAAGAAGAGGATTCACCTGAGTGTAACCGGGAATGAAGATTTGACCGATCAGAGCCGTGAGGCATTCACGATTCGCGTAGATTCTTCCTCCATCCATGTGGAGGCGGCTACCGGGATTAGGGTAATGCATGGTGTGTTTCATCTCGAGGATCTGATGCGGGAACGGGGCGCACCCATCCTGAAACCTGGCGTGGTGGAGCGCCAGGCCATTTTTAAGAGCAGAATACATCGTTCTACACTTTCGCCATTCCACGTTGAGGAGGCGGCCGGGTTTGTTGGAGCGCCCTACGAACGCAGGACATTCTTCGGTAAACCGATCATATATGAGGCCTACGGCGAAGAGGATGCCGGTCTCGGTGGATACTATTCGGATCACGTTCTCATCGGACTGGCGAGGCACGGGTTCAATGGGATCTGGATTAGGGGATCGCTCAGGAAGCTGACAAAAACGAAGTTGTTCCCATCTGAAGACGGATACCCGGATCGCGCTCTGCCAGCGATTCAAGATCTGTGCAGGCGTGCGGAAAATTTCGGAATTCAGGTCTATCTTTATTTCAATGAGCCTATGGGGGTGCCGGAGGACGATCCGTTTTTCAGGGATCACCCGCAAGCCATGGGTTCGCGCGTGCGCCACTATCAGGAAGTGAGATGTCTGTGCACAAGTGATCCCGAGGTGCTCGCATATCTCGAGGAAGGGATGACCTATCTGTTTTCCCACGTTCCTGAACTGACTGGATCCATTCTGATCTCTGCATCCGAGTACCCTTCTCACTGCTGGTGCCATGTTCGACCGAATGCCGAGGGTGGGCTGGAAAAGTTTGTTGAAGATGGTATGCTGTGCGAGCGATGCGTCGATCGGGACCCACGGGATATCGTGGCTGAAGTGCTGTCCACCCTTCACCGGGGGATGAAGCGCGCGAAGCCTGACGCGGAACTGATCGCCTGGAACTGGTCATGGAATATGTATGAGCCGGATCCCCAGCCCGAGCTGCTTTCGAAATTGCCGGATGATGTGATCGTGATGGGAGATTTCGAAAGAGGGATGCCCACCCGCGCGCTTGATATGGAATACCGGAATGAAGAGTACAGTCTGAAACTGATTGGACCCTCCGAGAGATTCGAAGGTGTGCTCCACCATCAACGACAGAATGGCATGCCCACTTACGCAAAGCTGCAGATGGGGACGACGCATGAGAATGGTACGGTGCCTTATCTTCCAGTGCTGCAGTCCCTGGGCAAAAAGCATCGTGTTCTGGCAGAACTGGGTGTTACGGGAATGATGACCTGCTGGAATTTCGGGAATATGGTCTGTATTGCCACCGAGGCTGCCAATGCGTTCTGCTGGACACCTCAGGATGACCCTGTTGAGGCGGTGCTGACGCGAGTGGCGTCTCGCCACGTAGGGAAGGCGGTTGCGCCCGTGCTCGTGGGCGCCTGGCAGACGATGTTCGAGGGGCTGGTTGAGGCCTTTCCCGGAACGAATCCTTTGACATATTATAGTCCGATGACCCGTGGTCCCGCATTCCCCTGGACCTTTGATCGTGTAAATGAGATTTTCCCGCCAAGCTGGCTCACTGTGCCGGATGCAAGAGCTGATGATATGAAGAATTGGTTAAGCGTTTTTGGCCCCCACGGTGTAAGACGTTGCATGAAACGGCTGGATGAGTGCTGGAGTAAGGCGATCTCAAATCTGGAGTCGGCTCTTGGTAGTGCTCGTGGATCTGGACAGATCGCCCTGAGGCTGGAAATCGGGGTGGCGAAGATGTGCGTGATTCAGTTCAGGAGTACCGAGGGGATCATCGATTTCCTGACTGCCAGGGATGGGTTTCTCGATAGCGATGATGATCGGGTCAAATCAGAATGTCTGGACCGGTTGGAGCGTGCGGTTCGAAGAGAACGGCAGAATGCCCTGGATGCACTTCCACTGGTGGATGCCGATCCGCGGCTCGGTTTCCACGCGGAAGGACACACGTATCTGTTCAATCGAGAGCTGATAGAGGTGAAGATCAGACAACTCGATGAGATGCTCGAGATCAGGTTGCCCGATGCGAGGGAAAGCATTGGGAGCTGAATCACCCCGAGGGAGACGGTCGTGAGCCGAATGTTGATTCTGGATTATGCGCTTTCCCCGCCTGTGATCAATGAGGGAATTGCCTCTTATTTTGTTCGCACAGGGTGTTCGGTGGATTATCGCCAGTTCTATCCGAATGTCGTGCTGTCGGATATGGAAGCCTACGATATCGTGATACTTCTTGCCGGCAGGACACCCGTGCACCCGAGTGGTTTGATGTCCATCTACGAGCTGGCTCCTGTCTCCTCGTTTGTCCGGGGCGGAGGGACGCTGATTCTGGGACCGAATCTGGAAGGTGGGGAAGGGGCCAACGAGCGTGTCCTCTTTAATAAATTGCTGTCCAATTTGGGTGTAGGCATTCGAATTACGAATGAAACTGTGACTGATGAAGTGAACGGCTATGCAAGTACCCTGGCCGAACCCCCGTTTCTCCAGCCAGTTGCGGGTCATGCTGTGAGCAAGCCTGCGGCGAGTCGGCTGGCGTTCGATCGTCTGACACATCTCGTGGTGGATGACACTGCTTCCGTACTCCTGACGACATTCGAGACGGCCAGTTGTGGAGAAGCGGCCGCACTTGCGATGTCCCGGGTGGATCAGGGGATTGTAATTGTCGGCTGCAGATACCTGTTCAATGCGATGGGTGTTTCGCTTCGTATATCAGGAGAACCGCTCGCGCAGATGGAGCAGCTCCAGGCTACGGATGCCTATCTGGAGTGTCTCGCTCGTTACATAACGGGAATCACCGATGGGAATGTGGCGTGGTCGCACGCCAACCCATTGCAGCCCTCGGAGATCGGTCCGGCTCGATCTGCAGATTTTGATATGAACCGAGCGCCTGTGGCGGAGGGACTGCCCGACGGGATTGAGGTGGTTACATTCGATTCTCCTACTGCGACTGCCGAGACTTGTGATCTGGAAGCGGCGGAGCGGTTTGCAGAGTTGCCTGATGCAGAGTTATACGGATGGATCCAGGATGAGGGCATTCGGGCATCGTGG
>CAVOEZ010000203.1:0-7042 GCA_963694355.1 Latescibacteria bacterium UBA2968
GGTGGAACAATTGGTACGCAGCGACTGTTTGCTTGGCATCGGCTTCGATCCCGTAGAGTCTGGGCAGGAATGGCACTACAACGCATCGCACTACAACATTGCGAACTGGTCGATTGCCCGGGGACCTTTTCAGCCCAGGGCTGAATGCATCGGAGACGTGAGCCACCTGTTGGGACGGGTAAGTGAACATTGCACGACACATCCGGACTGGTCTGAGGGCGAATTGACGGAAATCAGATCCAGGGTCCTCCAGGGAATGGTACCCAAGAGCTCGATGGGACCAGGAGGCATGTCGCCGCTCAGTGTGATGAACGTGCTCAATGATCTGCTTCCAAGGGAAACCGTCGTTGCCACTGATGTGGGTGCACACAAAATGCTGATTTCCCAGACCTGGCGTGCTTCGATGCCGAACGGATTCCTGGTGACCAACGGGTTGTCCGCAATGGGATACGGTTTGCCATCCGCAATCTGCGCTTCACTCCTGAATCCGGATCGACCCGTGGCGGGTGTGTTTGGCGATGGTGGATTCGGAATGATGGTTCAGGAACTGGAAACTGCGAAGCGGCTGAAGGTCAATCCGCTGCTTATCGTTTTATGCGACCGGTCACTGGCGGTCATCAAAATTGCACAGGATATGAGACAGATTCCGCATCGGGGTGTCGATTTTGAACCGGTGGACTGGGCTGTTGTGGCTGCGGGCTTCGGGGTCAAAGGTGAAACCGCCGGCGATCCCGCAGCGGTTTCAGACGTGGTAACCGAATGGTTGTCCGCTCCGAAACTTACTGTGTTGGCTGTTGAGATCGATCCGTCACTATACGCGGGATTGACGTACTGATTTGCAAGGAGAAAGAGATGTCTGAACAGGATGCCGTGGAGTTTATGTCGGACTGGTACGATGAGCGCACCAATGCTTATATCGAGTGGTGTTTTGGAGACATCGATGACGTGGTGGAAGACCTGGGCTCCCGTATTGGAATTAAGGAAGGCTGGCGCGTTCTGGATATCGGTTGCAATAATGGGGGTTCCTCAGTTCATTTTGCGAATTCGTTCGGCGCGTCCGTGGTAGGTGTGGATGCGGCGAGGTCCGCGATCGAAATCTCACAAATAAGAGCGCAGAATAATCCGCCGAAGGTGCCGGTTGTTTTTCATCTTGTCGACGCCCGCGACACACCCTTCCAGAATGCCGAATTCGATGCCGTGGTGAGCAAGGACACCTTTGTCAATATTGTGGATCGACCCAGACTGATCGCCGAAATCTGCAGGATATTGAAGCCCGGTGGTTACTTGTCCTTCTGTGACTGGATGCAGGGAAAGGAAGAACCGGGTCCGACATTCAAGTCCTGGAGGGAGTTCAAGAAGGAGGAGCCGTTCGAAATGCTCCTGCTTGGAGAATATGAGGCTTTGTTGAAGGATTCCGGGTTCATTGTAACTCAGGCAGAGGCGCGAATCGAGGAGTTTCAGCAGCGGATCAAGTCGCGTTTTGAGGCATTCGCCCAGGCGGATCCTGATGAAATGTATCGACGCTTCGGTATCGAGAATCACGCCTATTTCGTCGAGCGATTCGGGCTTACGCTCGAAGTTCTGCTCGCGCAGGACGTGGTCTGGGGACACGTGACCGCAAGAAAAATTCAATAGTACCTGGAGGACAGGATGGGATTACCTGAACACGTCAAGTACCTGGTCATTGGCGCGGGCGTTCACGGCTTGAGCACCAGCTATCATCTGGCAAAGGCCTTGAAGGCAAAGGGCAGCGGAAGCGGAAAGGACATTCTGGTAATCGACAAGACGGGTGTCGCCGCCGGTGCATCCGGAATTGCCTGCGGCGTGATTCGGAACAACTACTTTCAGCCGGCCATGAGAGCGTTGATGGCGCACAGTGTGGAGGTGTGGGAGAGTGATCCCGTGACCTACAGCTATCATCCTGTGGGCTATATGCAGATCAGTTCGGAGTCTATGCACGAGGACGTATCTGGCATTGCCGAACAGCAAAAGAGAATCGGATATACCTCCGAGTTCATTGAAGGAGAAGCGGATTGCAAGCGCTACATGGAAGGCATTTTTCACGATTGGCAGGCCCGGGGGATCACATCAGTGCTACATGAGAAGAAGGGTGGATATGCCAACAACCGGGCGTCAATGGAGGGGCTCGCAGGGAAGGCGAAGGGTGAGGGGGTGAGGATCGAAGGCGGTGTAGAGGTAACGGGATTCCGCTTTCGAGATGGCGCAGTTTCCGCGGTGGAAACCAATCAGGGCGTCATTCAGGTCGACTATGTGGTGGTGGGCGCCGGCCCCTGGGCCAAGTTATTCTGGGATATGCTCGAGCTCCCGTCTGAGATTACCGTTCGGAGCGCCGATGGTGAGGATCAGGACAATATTCCGATGTGGAACTACTGGTGTCTGCAGGAAGGCACGCTGGGTGTGGATCCCAACTACCAGGTGACGAATGACGGTAAACCACCCCCCGTTATTCACCTGGATACCGATGCGCCCCTGCTTTCCGATTTGGATGGGTCCGTGATTACAGAGGAAATGTGGGGGATCTATTACAAACCTGACTTCTGCTTCGGCGGTGTTCAGGGCGGCGCTATGCCCTACCGTGTGGATAAACCATCAGGGGAGGTGAAGGTGGATCCCTATGGTCCGGATTCTCCTGATTTCATTGTGGGTGAAGATTTCGCACATATGTGGTGCTCGGCTCTGGCGTTTTGTCAAAAGCGCTTCGAAGGCAAGATGCCGCTCTACAAGAAGGAGCCCTCTGGAGGCATCGGGGCACTTACCCCGGACAGCTTTCCGGTATTCGACGTATTTCGTCAGAATTGTTATCTCATTGCGGATTCGAACCACGGATACAAGATGATCGGTGTAGGGAAGCTGGTTGCCGAAGAAATCGTGGGTCAAGCAAGTGAGATTCTGGCGCCATTCCGGTTTTCCAGGTATGCCGCCGGAAAACTCCATCCGGTTTCGAACAGTCCATTTCCCTGGAGTTAAAACCACTTTTTCATCAAGGATCAATTCGTGAGCAAACCAGAGGTGGTTTTCTGGATTGGAAACAGGACGAAGGACTTGCTTGTCCGGTCGCAGGATGCGCTAAAGCTGGATTCGCTTGCCCAGGTGAATTGGGCCCAGGCCGAGCAAAATATGCCGACCGACCAGGTCTGCGAGCAGTCACGACGTGCCGTTGCCGTGATCAGTTCCTGGGGCGCGCCGGTTTATTCGGCGGATATTCTGGATGGATGTCCAAACCTCGCCATGTTTATGCGAATCGGAGGATCGCTCAAGGGCGTAATTGATCCTTCCGCCTGGGAGCGTGGCATCCGTGTATCCAGCACGGTAGACGCCCAGGGTCTTCTCCTGGGAGATCTGACCCTTGGGCTTATCCTGTCAGGATTGCATAGACTTTCGTATTACGTTCGCCAGCAATGGGGTGGGGGACCGCTGGTCGCCATGATCGACAAGGACCGCGTGCCACAGCGATGTTTGCTAGGGAAGTCGGTCGGCCTGTTTGGGTTCGGGGCAATCGCCCAGCACGTTGCACGCTTGCTTACACCCTTCGGTTGTGCGATTCGGGCATGCGACCCTTATGTGGATGATGCGGTCTTCTTTGAGCTTGGTGTGGAACGAGCTCCTGACATGTTGTCCCTGTGTGAAAAAAGTGAGGTCATTTCACTCCACGCAGCGCATCGGGAGGAAACGGATCGTATTCTGAGTCGAGAGGCCATTGCCCTCTTGAGGCCTGGCGCTCTTGTGGTAAATACTTCATATGGCGAACTCATAGATATGCATGCTCTTGAAGATCGACTTGGAGAAGGTACCTTGTTCGCTTGTCTGGACATGGTGACCGGCGGTATGCCCGGCGGGTTGGACCGGTTGAGGCACTACCCAAACTGCCAGATTACACCGACCATTTCAGGTCATTCTGATGGCATTGCATGGTTGGGCAAACAGGCCGTGGAAGAAGTGCTGTGTTTCTTGCGAGGGGAGCCCCTTCAGCACGAGGTTACGCTGGATCGGATGAAGAGCCGTGCATAAACCTGGAGAATTAAAATGGAAATGGTAACACCGGATGTACGACACCAAATGGGTGTAAATGTGACGGATTGGGGTGACGCGATGCGCCTGGATTTAAATCAACTTGGCGCGTCTCTGCCCGATGTGGATGGTAATGGTGAGACGTGGTCAGAGGAAACCAGCCAGGCATTGCGAAATTCCTGGTCGGAAGCGCAGAATCTGGCGCTGTGCGATGCAATGACTGCTGCAGCGGGTGAAATCGGTGGTGACTTCCGGTCTTTCGTAGAATGGACCGTTTTGCACAACAAGCTGTATGATGGTACACATATGCGCGACATCAGACGAGAGCGGCTTGGACCCGATCACCGGGCTGCGATTACCACACTGGGTTGGTCCCACCCGGAGGCCACGGTATCGACCTGTATCCAGGCTGTAGGATATATCCCAAAAGGAAAGGGCGATTTCAAACAGGAAGTGTGGCAGCCAGAGTGTCTCTATGATACGGAGTTCATGGCTTTGGCGCCCACGGTAGTCACCACATTTGGCGGCGCGCGCCAGATCCACATATCCGGTCTTGTGGCGTGGGACAATGAGACCAATCCTTTGCATGTGGGCGACCCTGTAGGCCAGATCGCTCACGTATTCGAATTGATCGAAGAAATTTTTAAGGAGGCCGGAGGATCGCTGGCGTGTGTGACACGGCTTCGTCCATTTGCTCATTCTACCGAAATCGCAGGCCTCATACGTGACCGGATCGTTGAATCGTGGAACGGGATTCCCAGGCCATCGGTGATGATGTCCGACAGCAGAAGTTTTGGCAATCCGCCCAAGCTGTATACGGAAATCCAGGTCATGGGCGTGCTTCCGGATTCGGATTCACAGGTGGATCAGAAGGAAAACGAGATACCCGCGTCGCTGCCCGACCAGGATTGTATCGTGGTGCGAAGCAGTATCGCAAGAGATTGGGAGATGCTGCACGTTGCCGAGGTGCGCCCCTCCTCCAAGGGTGATCCTGCCGAAGAGGCACAGCAGGTCACGGCCGGATTGAAGGAGGTTATGGAGGCTCAGGACCTGACCAGGGATGATGTATGCTTGATATTGGCTTATGCGAGTTCTCTGGAAGGCGCAAAGGCATTCACCAATGCGGCAACCGAACTTGTGGACGGGGAAACGTTGCATATTCTTCCATGTCCTGACATGCCGGAATTGAACGGACGGTCGATTAAAGCAGAGATGACTGCGAGGAAACTGAAGTAGTTCTGGAAAGGGATCTTGAGGACGAGAGATGGGGGATGCGCAGAAGAAACGACGCTCTGGCCTTATCTCCCGTCCCTGTTCAAATCCGGTGGCGCTGGGAGCATCTGCCGGATTTTTGGTTTCAGTGGAGACCGATCGGAACGCTTCACCCCATAAGCGTCTGGGGGCCAGATTTTGAAGGGGTTCAGTGCGGCAACGCAGATGGGCGGATTGTGCGTAAATTATGGAACGCCAAAGGGTAAGAGCGGGTCTAAGTAAGATAAAGTATGCATCGGCTGACTCAGGGATGAATTCTATGCGGATACAGATTGAGGGATTGACCAAAATCTACGGTAAGAAGGGCCCGCCGGCACTCAACGATCTGAATCTTGAGATCCGGCACGGCACTTTTGGTCTTCTTGGGCCCAATGGTGCCGGTAAGACCACGCTGATCCAGATTCTCTCTACGCAGATGTCTCCATCCGCCGGAAAGGTGATGATCGATGAGTGGGACCTGCAGAAACATCGAACGGAGGTGAGGTCTCGACTGGGATACCTGCCGCAGCACTTTGGCGCGTATCCAAAGTTGACCGCACAGGAGTTTCTGGACTACATGGCGAGACTGGCGGGGCGTCACGGAAAAACGGAACGGCTCGAAAGTATAACCTCAGCCCTGGAAAGTGTTGGGCTCTATGAGGATCGAAACCGACGAACAGGCACCTACTCCGGAGGAATGATGAGGAGGTTGGGCATTGCCCAGGCGATCCTGGCTGATCCGGAATTCCTGATTGTCGACGAACCCACGGTAGGCCTGGACCCTGAAGAGCGAATCAGGTTCAGAAGCATCCTTGGGCGGCTGAGTCGGGATCGAGCCATTTTGATTTCAACGCATATTGTCGGTGACATCTCCAGTACCTGCGAGGATATCGCCGTACTCGATTTCGGAAAGCTGATCTACCATGGCTCTCCGGAGGGCCTTGTCTCGTTGGCCGAAGGGAAGACCTGGCGAGTGGCTGTAAATGACAGCGCGTTCGCAGAACTTTCCAGGAAATTTCACGTGGTTACTGTTTCAGTCGATGGTGACCAAATGAACCTGCGTATGGTTGGAGACGAAAGTCCGCCGGAAGAAGCGGAAGCAGTGTCTCCCAACCTGGAAGATGCATATGTTTATTTTATGGGTTCCGATAACAGACCACCAGCATCTACTTGAACCTGACAGGCTATGAATACATTCTGGAATATTCTGGGTGTCGCACAATACGAGCGGAAGATGCTGCTCAGAACGACCAAATTCAGAGTCCTGGGCGGTATCGGTGTGGCCATTCCCGTGCTCGTAGGAATTGGTCTTGCGATAACTGAGGCCAGAGGGGGGGGTTTCGAATCCATCACCGGGATGGGCGCGTACCTTCCATTCTACATTTACAGTTATCTCCAGACGGTAGTGATTGCATTTATCGTGGGTGACTTTCGCGCCTCGGATGAGCGGGCCGGTATCTACGAGGTCGTTGCCAGCAGACCTATTTCCACGGCTGAACTGGTGATGGGAAAGTATCTGGGCGTGGTTGGCGCACTTGCAACATTGAGTCTGGTGATACTCGCACTCACATTGTTGATTCAGGCGGCAAAAATCAGCATCACAGGTACGCCATTTACCCTTAAGCCTTATCTGACGTATCTCTTGCTGATGAATCTGCCAGGCCTGGTTTTCATGTCCGCCGTGACCTTCTTTCTCGGTTCTCTACTTCGGCGGCAGACCGCAGTTACACTCGTGGCCATATCCTATGCCCTGGGTGTATTG
>CAVOEZ010000204.1:0-7021 GCA_963694355.1 Latescibacteria bacterium UBA2968
TGAATCGCGCATCCATATATTCGGGGGTGACACACTTGTGAGCCTGAGGCACGTTCCACAGACAGAGATGAGAGGTTTCATAGACCCAGGAGTTCTGTACAAATTCCAGAGTGATATTCTCAGTCTTCAATTCTTCCGGCCATCCGGGGCGAGGACGGAAACCACCCGAGGCAACGAGACAGTTGCCAATTTTGTACAGGTCGAAGTCGTCGCGATTGGGGCCGCCTTCGATAAAGGCACAGGCCAGGTAGTGCTCCTTTATCATGGGCAGCACGATCTCGTAGTTATATACATCATTGGGAATCGTGAAGATTCTCACAGGAAAATCGAGCATGTCTTCGAGACGGTACTTGCTCCAGACGATTTCTCTGTAGAGATCCAACCCGGGGTGACACGGATAGACATAGTGACTCCAGGAGTGGTTGCCCACTCCCCATCCCTTGTCCATGAGAAACCTGAGCTCATCTACGCTCATGTGCCAATACCCATTGAGACTGCTCGCAAAGGCGTTTCTCGGTCTGCCAAGTTGGCCGGCAACCACGTCCAAATGGCCTGGAATGCCGTATTCTTCGTGGATCGGCAGTGCGTTTGCCAGGGTATCCACCGTTCCTTCATCGTAGGTCATCGAATACGCGAAGGGTGCGTCGTGTTTCCAATTGCATAATGTTACTGAGGGTACCGACATCTTATACTCCTGTCAGGAATGCTGAATCAAATTTAGTGGCTCACTTCGATTCTCTTGTGCTGAGTTGCAGATTCTGTGGCCAACACTGAAAGATAGTTGGCCCTTACCGAGGCCTGCTGGCCCACCAGATCTCCACCCTCCAGCCAGTCTGCGACGACTGAGCGGGCTTCAGGCATGTCCGAAACCGCTGTTTCCGCTCCATCGGGATTCGTAAGGGTCAAAGTTTTGCCCATCATATCCAGATCCGCGTATCCCGAAGTTCCGGCAACGTGCATCCGATAGTCTGAACCTTTGGTGTCGGGCAGCATTCGCTGACCCTCGATCACAGCACTGGCGCCACTTTCCAGTTCGCAAAAGACAGATGCATGATCTCTCAGATGTTCGTCTGACGGATCACCGAGATTTCCCGTGATCGCAGTAAGCGCTGTGACTCGGGAACCCAGTGCCCATTCCACCTGGTCAATGCCGTGGATCAACAGGTCGAGAAACAAGCCTCCTGCCTGTCGGACGTCGAGGAACCATGGGGGTCTCTGGTCGCGCTTCAGACGCACCGCCATTCTGACGTGGCAGTATGCGGGCGTGCCGATCGATCCGCCCTGAACGATCTGACGCATGCCTGCCCAGAGCGGCTGACCGCGCAGTGTTAGGAGCATGAGCAGCCTTCGTTCCGGCATACGCTTTAGCTTGCCCTCAATCTGGGCGTGTTCATCCATGGTAATTCCCAGAGGCTTGTCGACCACCAGGTCACATCCCAGGTCCAGCGCCCGCAGAATAACACCTGCTTTCTGGTTGTTCTCGTTGGCAACGGCCACAATTTCGGGTTTCGCCTGGGTGAAAAGTGTGGATTCGTCATCGAACAACGGGCACTTGAATGTCTCCGCAGCGTGGGCCTTTTGATCCTCTCTCACCAGCGCTCCGACAATTTCGAGCTCGGTTCCCGCGAGCTGTGTGACCTCTCCGATGTGCGTTTCTCCACCAACAATTGCAATGCGTTTCATGCATCCGCTCCTTTTGAGTTGCACTTTATTTTTCTTACGAGAAGGATTCAAGATATGAACTGGGTCGTACGGCCACAATAGAAACTTGAGAGCCTGGTCCATATCACTGCGAATGCCAGGTGAGAGGGGCGGAATTGCGGCAGAGACGATCTCGCGGAACAGCTGGACCCAGGTGGGGTTCAGTCCGATCCGGGCGGGCGGGGTACAGACTTTTGGATATAGGCATTGAAATGGGCGAGCGCCTTTCCACTCAGGATCGCATCGGAGGCCAACACAATCGATTCCATCGGATCCGGGCAGAAGCCCAGCAGGTGATCTTTGAGCCCAACATTCAGAACGATCTGATCGAATACTTCGCCCTTCTGACCTGAAAGCGCTTCAAGGCCCATTTTGGCGAATGCGGTTGGTGAAACGCTTTCGGGTCGGGGGTGCTGACTGTATGAAAAGCCGAATTTCCGGGTGTCGACATCGACTGAATAGCGACTGAATCCGGTTGTGGATTTCTTTGTACCCATGGTGAAATTCATCGCCTTGTGATCGGAATCGGATGGTTTGGAATATTTGAGCGAGTAATGGCTGCACCCTTCCAAACCTCTCGCCACAAGGGCGGACTCTAGGCCGTGGTCTTCGATGAGATTGAGAAACAGGTCTTCATATCCTGAATGGTAATACCCTATGACCATATGGTTGGATCCAGAGCTTCGAAGCAGCATCTGTGCCTTTTCGGTGGCTGCCCAGGGAGGGCGCTTCTGAATGTGACGCCGCAATTCTCTTGCAGCATAGGCACCTGGCGAATAGATTCGCTGGCTAAGAAATGCAAACCCTACGCTGCTGTCTTCAACAAGTGTTGAAGCCTGGGACAATGTGATCTCTCGGCCGGCACCCAGCGTGGAAAAGATTTGTTCGTCGGTAACGCCGTATTTTGGGGGCATCTGGTCTGTGCCATGGATCAGCGTAGGCCTTCCCAGAGCGGCACGGACAGCAGCAATGAATATCGTGGGTCTGAAGTATCGCCTTGACCCATCATAAGGTTCGCCGAAATGAGTGAGTGAGGGCGTGGCTACCTCAAGGATGTTTTCAGGGTCGAAGGCTGCGTCCAGATATCCTCTGGCCTCATCGAACGTCTCGAGATTCATGCGTTGACCAATGAGTGCTGCCCCTTTCAGAGATTCCCGAACCTCCTGGCCCAGAATGCTGCTTGCCATCTTCCTGGTCTGGTCGTAGGTCAGATGATTTCCGGCCAGGATCAGGACCAGCGCATCGATGACCTCTTTTTCGACAATATTCAATGGCTTGCAGCGTGAGGATGGATCCAGCAGAAATTTCAGGTCCGGGGGTAAGTCTCTCTGCATTTTGGGCCCGAGTTCCTTAAATGCCGCACGCTCAGCTTCGCTCCAATTGGTTTTTTCTGGAAAGCCTTTTCGAATGGTCATAGCCCCAAAGAAAGCGCCCATCTGAATTTGCGATACGGCGTTCGCGTACGGCAGTGACCCTCGGACCGAATCTAGGATCAGTTCGAGTATCTTCAGGGGTTGGGGACCATCAGGATCCACACCCAGGGGTCTGGTCTGATGTGGACCCGTGCAGACCCTTGCCTGGGCCTGGAGGACTGTTTCGTTTGGACCGGGATACATAGCGAGTTCCTCATCGAGTGATTTGACTCCTGAAGAAAATAAAGACCCCTGCGGGTTTGTCAACAGGCTGGAGGGTTTTCCTGTTGAATACTGAAATGACAAGGGCCCCGCAGACTCGCAACGGGGCCCCTGCTCAAAAACCTAACGCCAGGTTATTTTTCTAATTTTCTGATCCGTATGTCACCATTTGTGGTATTCAGTTTTATGAGGTCTCCTCCACCGTTGATCTTTCCAGTTGCGGTTATCAACCGCGATCCCGCTCCGTCGATCTTGAGGGGGAAGTCGGAATATATCTGGTAATCTCTGCTTACCTTTCTTCTGATCTCCAATTCTGCGTCAAGAGTTGCGGAGAGATTTTCGGGCAGGCGTATCGTGATATTCCCTCCCCGGGTTTCCAGATTGCAATGGGTGTCGACCGACTCCCCCGACTCCACCAGTTCCGCATCGATCCCGCCCCCGGACGTCACAGCTTCGATCGCGCCGCGAGCACCCCTGATGTGAATATTGCCTCCTCTGGTGTTCGCCTTCAACGATCCGGCAGAGCCATTTACTTTGATATTGCCTCCCGATGTGGTAGCTTCCACATCGCCTCCGGAAGATGCAATATTGATAGATCCCCCTGCGGTACTTGCCTTAACCAGGCCTTCGGAGGGTCCTATAGAGATACTCCCACCTGCGGTTCTGACTTTCACCGATCCGTCGGCCTTTCCAATTTTGATGGATCCGCCTGAAGTGAGGGCTACAGCTTCGATACCTGTTTGTGCGATTTTGATGCTTCCACCTGCGGTTTCAGCGGAAAGCGTGCCGCCTATCTTACCCAGTGTGATGCGCCCACCGGAGGTATTCACCGATAGGTTTCCTGTGACATCCCCGACTTTAATACCGCCTCCCGAAGTTTTCCCTGTACCGTTCCCGTTCTGAATACCGGCGATGCCCAGCCCTCCTCCTGCAGTCGTGATATCCACGGACCCATTGGTGATCTGGCCAACGTGTATCGCGCCTCCAGATGTGAGGGCCTTCACGTTTCCTTCGAGATCCGAAACCGAAATCTTGCCGGCTTCCGTTTTCAGATCGACGTTATAAACAACCGGCACAGAGAATCTGTGGATTATCCGTAGCGAATTCAGACTTCGGCCACTTTTCGATTGGGCCTCTATGTTGACGGAGCCATTTTCAGTTTGAACAAATATCTGGTAGTCTTCTATAAGCGCACTGGCTTCGGATTCGGTAAAAACGTCTGCACGCTTTTCTATGATCACCTGCACGTCGTCACGATCCCAGGCTTTTACAGAGATTGGGCCAAGTTCTGTGTCTACAGTCAATGTTCCACCCTTCGAAACAGGTAGTATCTTTTCTAGGCGTGCTACGTAGGCCGACCCCTCCTGGACTACCGCAGCTTCTTCCTGCCCGAAGCAGACGGAACTCAGCAGTACGACAGTGAAAGTTAAAGCAGACCTCAGCAGGTAGTTTGTCCAGGTCATTTCTTGCTCCTTTCTTGATTATCATTCCCGAAGGATGCTGTTCCAGTTTTCCAATGTCCTGCGGGTCTCACCGTGTATGAAGTTCACATTCTCTTTGGATCCGCCAACCATCGCCACTTCTTCTGGATCGCTATATGCCTCCAGCGCCTCGATTGCATCCACTCGAATTCCGGGAAACTGGTCTCTGGAAAGGGCAAGGAGAAGCGCTTCCCGGACACGGGCATCGGAAGTTGCGTCTTTCAGAATATCCAGCGCATGCAAACGAACGCCCGGATTTTCATCGTGAAGGAGTACGTAGATCAGGGCCTGTCGGATATCTCCACTGTCTGTCTGATCGCGCAACAGTTCTATCACGTCGAGGCGGGCACCAGGCTCGAGATTTGACTTCACTGCAGCCGACAACAGGATCCGAGCGGAATGATTGCGTATGTTTTCGTGATAGGAAAACCGGGATACAGCGTCTACCTGTATATTTAAGTCACCGGTTGACGGGTTGTAGTTGGTTACCTGGAGATCCAGGATATCCAGAGATTCCGGATCCGGCAGGTGCACGTCTTCAACCGCGGACACGGATGGCTCCGGGATCGACGAGAGGGGGATCTCATGAACCAGGAACCCAAGGATAAAGACCGCAACGAATGCCAATGAGCCCATGGCAGGAGACCCTGTGCACCGTTCCAAAAATGAGCGCAGACCGGAAAGATAGCCTTCTCGATGTTCAAGTTTACGCAAGGCGTGACGGAGCAAGACCTGACTTTCCAGAACGGTTTCCTCAGAAATGTGTGTGTTGATTCCAGTGGGATAAAAAGATTGGAACCGCTGTTCTTCAAGAAGTGCCTCTTTGAGTGCAGGATTGGACTCCAGATCGCGTTCGAACTCAACCCTGTCGGCCTCCTGCATCTCATAGTAGAGATACAGTAACAAGCGTTCTCGGTCTCTGTCAGCCATTGGTGTCCTCTTGCAGGTATGATTTCAGGTTCTGCTTGAGCTTCTTCCGTGCGCGGAACATGTAACTCTTTATCGCACCTTCCGAGCATTGCATCATAGCGGCGGCTTCCCTGATTTTCAGTTCTCGATCATGGCAAAGTGTCCACGCAGTTCTCTCGTGTCGGGAAAGCGCATCCAGCGCCCTCAATACCTGCTGCTGAAATTCGGTTTCAAGGAATTCGCGCTCCGGTGTCCGGGTGTGAGTAAGTGCGACAGGTAAGGCATCGTTATCTGACTGTTCTGGTCGACTGCGGGCACGCCGGCGAAAATTTAGAGCCTTGTTGACTACAATTCTGTATAGCCACGTTGAGAATTCGCTCTTGAGTTTGAATTTTGGCAGTGCCTTGTATGCCGAGAGAAGGGCTTCCTGGTAGACGTCCTGGGCATCATCCATATTGCCTAACATGTTGAATACCAGACCCAACAGGGTTCTGCTGTAGCTTCCAACCAGTATCTCGAAAGCCCTCGGGTCTCGTTGCTTTGCTCTCACAATCAGAATCTGTTCACGTTCATCCATTTGGTGGCCTCACCAGATTAGACACGTACCGGGGAAAATGGTTGGCAGCTTGTACAAACCTTTTTCTATTAAGTGCTCAGGCCAGGAAAGTTCATGAATTTGATTTGGCTTGATTAGACGGGTCAGTTTGTGGATATTCATGCACTTCGAAAAACAGTCGTTCAGATCGTGAAAAGGAGTCCTCCAGGTGAACATTGTAGATACGCATGCCCACGTCTATCACGCCGACGAATCACTTTATCCAATGGTCGAGGAGCCAAGCAGACCCCCGAAAGAGACGGGCTCGATCGAACATCTGAAGTCAGAAATGAACGAGGCTGGCGTGAGGCGAGCGGTGCTTGTGCAGACGGGTTCAGCGTACAAGTGGGACAACAGACTTCTGGCAGACCTGTGCGTCGAGAGCCGCGGGTGGGCAGTTGGGGTTTGTAGTCTCGATCCGTCAGCTGCACACACCATTGAGGAACTGGAGCGACTTTCCAGGGAGTGCAATATAAAAGGCTTGAGGGTGGCGCCTATCGGTGAGACCTACCCGATGTTCTATCACCCGGGAACCACTCGTATCTGGGAGGCGGCCCAACGGCTAGGCATTGTGATTTGCGCGCATATCCGGTCCAGTCTGCTTGATCAACTTTCAGATCTTCTTGCGCGATTTCCCGATGTCCAGGTGGTTCTGGACCATTCGGGATATCCAATGGCAAAAGATGGGGAAGGATCCGAAA
>CAVOEZ010000205.1:0-7016 GCA_963694355.1 Latescibacteria bacterium UBA2968
GAAGATCGCGTAAAAAAGCTGCCCAAGAAGCACTCTTGAAATTCTGGATCCAGGACAAAAGCACGAAAGGCCTGCAATTAATTGCAGGCCTTTTCTGATTTACCAAATAGCATTTTAGTGAGTGATACAACAAAATTCCCAAAACCTGACTTGTGTACTGGACTTCGATTTGTGTGAAACCTGGAACAAGATTTATTTTATATAAATTTTAAGAAACAGAAAATCTATGAAAAGCAGGAGACACATGACTTCAACCGCCAGAAAAAGTATCAGTTCGATTCGCTCGCGAAGGGTCGGCGGTTGTGCGTCAACTTCCTGCGCGCCACGCTGGGGTCCTCCTTCTTGTCTTCGTGCGGGAGCTTTAGACTTGGCCATCGTCATACCTCCTGTTCGTAACGAATCTCCCCTCTCTTATACTCCCGGGTCTGTCGAGTTTAGATATCATCGATATCGTCCAGACCTTCAATATCCGCCAAGATGTCTTCTTCTTCGCGAATCAGAACGAGAATCGAACTGTGGGGGATGATCAGGTACTTCTCACCTTCAAACTTGATCTCCACGGCCATTTTCTTTAGAAAAAGGGCGTAGTCCCCTTGCTCGGCCTGCATGGGCAGGTATTTTGGGTCTGTCGGAACGCTTCTCCAGGGCTCCTCGTCTGATTCCTGCGGCTGGGGCAAAGGGATTCCCGGTCCTGTCAGCACCACGCGCCCGCTCTGTACCTCCTCCTTCTCTACCACAGTTTGAGGCAGGTACAACCCGACTTCCGTCCTGTCTTCAAGATCCTCTTGTTTAACCAGGACCCTGTCGCCTATCACCACCAATCTTTTGTTCCCCATCTTCATAACTTCGTTCCTCGAGTTTGAGTTCCAACAGAATCATGATTCACAACTGACTTATGGCTTTTCAGTCGGCGTTTTAGCACATCGAAAACCTACGTGGTCCTGCATGGTGGAGGGCGGGACGAAGTGACGGGAGGCACACCGAACAGCCTGGCGGCTCTCGCCATAGAATCCACCCCGAACGGAGCGATACTGTCCGCCCTGCGGACCTGTAGGATTGTCCATGGGACTCATCTTGTAGTACTCATCATAATACCAGTCGGAGCACCACTCCATCACATTACCACACATGTCCGTCACACCGTATGGACTCGCTCCACCTGGAAATTCATCGAAAGGTGTGGTTCCACCATAATCGTTGCTGGAATTGACATTGTCCTTACGAAACGCATCTCCCCAGGGATACGTCTGTCCCTGTGTTCCGCGAGCGGCCTTTTCCCACTCTGCCTCCGTGGGCAACCGCTTCCCCACCCACTCTGCATAGGCCATGGCATCGTGCCAGCTTACATTGGTGATTGGATGTCTCGCTTGCTCCAGGGGATATGTTCCGCTGGTCCAGTGTGCGGGTCTTCGATGACCGGTTACATCTACAAACATCTTGTATTCCTGGTTGGTGACCGGGTAGCGGTCCATAGAGTAGGCATTCAGCAGGACATTGTGTTGGGGCTGTTCATCACGTCCTTCATCGTCATCCCCCATGATAAAGCTGCCCGCATCGATCGGACACATCTCTTTAGGGTTTACCTGTTCCTGCAGTCCCCGTCGCTGTTCATCGAGCGACTCCAGTTCTTTGTTCAGGTTTTCGATCCGCTGTAAACTCTCTTCGGTGGCCTGTTCGCACTCCTGGATCTGACGCTCCACATTTGCACGGCTGGTCTCCAACTGATCCACGGTAGGCTGAAGCAACGCCGCCTGCTTGCGGAAAACCGCAAATATCTGGAAACAAAAGGCTCCGAACCCGATTATGAGAACAACCGATACCCAATCCATTAGCACCTCCTCAAACCAGCGATTCCTAAAAGCTGGCCAAGGTTAATCTTTTGTTAAACCACCACTTATCTCGAGGAACCTGACGATCAAATTTAAATCATTTCCCAAAAGCTGTCAACAGAAGCCGAACCGGCCACCACCCGTCTACCTAGACGCAAGAGGAACGGCAAGCACAACAAACCTGCCGTCGGGATCAATCACAGACACACCCTCACATCCGGTTCCTTTGAATTCAGACGCGGGATAACCCAACTGCTCAAGTGATCTTTGCGTCGACGCGACCTGCTCGAGCGAAGAAAACATTAAAGTGAGACGGCCGTGAGACACATTGTTCTCGGGCGCGTCCGCACGCTCCTCAAACGCCAACACCGCCCCTTTGTCCTTATGCGCGAAAACAATCTCCTGGTCCGCTGCTTCCGATTCGGAACGGAATCCTAGACCGACTTGATAGAATCCAATGACATCCTTCAGTGAACGCGTTTGATACCACATCCTCACCTGTTCAACGCGGGGTTTGGCATCCTGCCCTCTCCGCGAAGTGGAAATCTCACTCAATTCTCTGATCGCACCCCTTCGTGATGAGATTTCTTGAACAAGTTTGGAAAGGGTCAAGATGTGGTCCAGTTTGAAAGGCTTCTGGATCATCAGATCGGCGTGCTCCTTGTGAACCTCCGAAATCCCTCCACCCACGAACGCAGAAATGACCGCGATGATGGAATGAGGAATCAGGCTCCTGAGAGTCGGCAGAACGTCCAAACCGCTTACATTGGGCATTCGCACGTCAAGGGTAACCAGATCGTAGTCCGAATCCATTGCGAGAGCGATCGCCTCTTCACCTGAACCTGCCGTATCGCCCTGCTCACACTTTGCCAGCCTCAGACCCGTTGCCAGTGCGTGTCGAATTTCGGCTTCATCATCTACTACAAGCGCCTTCATATATTCATCTCGCACACTGACAGAATCATGAGTGAGGTAAAAAAAAAACCCACTATCGGGGGAGAAACAGGTATCCAATATAATGACACTGGATCACGGGTTCAACCTACCCTGAATTTCCCTTTGCGTTCTTTGTCCTTGTTCAGATCGCTGATCTGGCTCGATAAATCATCGGATGCAAGTTGCAGTTCTTTCACTTCCTGCTCTATCCCGATCACTCTTGCTTTGGCAGCATCACGGTCACTCTCAGTTTGCCGAATATTCACCTCAACCGCCTCTTGCTCGTGCTGATGCCGATTGATCCGAGCCTCTATGGCGCTGGATTCCCTCAAATGTTCAAGCATCAAATAGACCATGTATGCGGCTGCAGCCAGCGCGAGTACCAGAAACATCCAGGTCATCGGCGCACCTTCCTTTTTTGTGAGCAGTTTGGTTACTCAAACCGATGGTTGCGCCAAACCAAAGATCAAATACATCCCTAAACGGCATCAATGCTTATAGCCTGACGCACCATTATCACGTTAGCTAATATGCACCCATACTTCATAAATTACACCGATTTGCGTGTATTGTCAACCAAATTTCAGAGCATGATTTCAGCAACCATTTCTCACCCGTAAGCAGAAACGCTTTAACCTTGACTTCGCAGGCCGGGTTGAAGAGATTTATCATGTTGGACCGCTTTAGGAGTTCTCACCAAACCATTCTTCAGATCTAAATCCTCCCCCTGATTGTGCCGCCTGAATCACACCTCCAGGTTTCATCACCCATACCTTTGCGTCAGGGGCAATGGCTATGGCTTGGGTCTTCCTTGCATTGACCGTAGGTTCGGCCGTCATGGCCGGCAAGATACTTCTGGCCTTCACAGGGTATCTGCTTGCCGTGGAGCCGCTTATTTCGGAACTTCATCAACAGACGCTGGATCTGGACCTGGCAGCTGAGGTGGAAGCTGATCAGAGGACAAAAATTAGGGAAAGGCTTGTCGAACTCCGGGACAGCCTGCTTCTAGAGCGCCGGAAGAGAGACCAGCTGCAGCAAATGCTCGAAGCGGAGCGAATCCAGGAAACCAGACTGGCTCTCGCTTTGCAGAAGCAGAACCTGAGACAGGATCGTTGACCGGAATTATTTCGCAGCGGGCTGCCAGATCTCCACAGGGATTTTGTCCGGATCCAGGATGTAAAACGCCACAGCCGCCACCTTTCCTTCACGCACAATTTCAGTCGGCCCACTAAGGGTCGGTACCCCCGCCGAACGCAAACGTTCGTACGCCTCTGTCGCCGACGTCACCTGCAACGCCAGACTGGAAGCGCCCACGAAATTGTTCTTCAGGTCCCGAACAACGGGCACCGGATTCTGGAATTCAACCAGCCCGATCACGAATCCGGATTCTGGATGTTCCAGCATCCCCACCCGGAGCTTCACATGCTCCATATCCATAATCGTATCGTAGGACGGCAGCCCCTCACGATCTGCCTGATATGTAAGCACGAAACCAAGCTGGTCACGATAAAACGCAACTGACCGATCCAGATCGCCAACCGTATACTTTACGTGATGCACTCTTGTAAATGCCATCGTCTCTGCTCCGTTTCCGCACGTTGCCCTGGCAGCGCCCTTCCATCCTCCACTGTCCAAGCAGTTCTGCTCATGTCTTCCGTTGACGCGACTTGAACGACTTCAAATTCCCGAAGACTCTGGCATAATTCTGACCTGACATCTGCCCACCGTCTGCCACGATGCCCTGTCCGGTAACGAAGGCGGATTGCTCAGAAGCCAGAAAGTACACAATATTCGCCATATCTTCTGACTTGCCCATTCGGTTCAACGGGATAAGCTTCAGGTAATTCTTCAGGAACACCTTGTCCTGAAGCAAATCACCGTGTACCGGTGTGTCGATAAAGCCAGGCAACACCGCATTCGCTCTAATCCCAAATGGACCGAGCTCCACGGCCAGAGTCCTCGTCATCGCAAGCAACGCAGCCTTGGAGGCATCATACGTAGATGCCCTGGGACTGCTCGAGAGTGCGTTTCTCGAACATACATTGACGATCGACCCATGTTTCGCACGCTTCATCGCGGGAACGAAATCACGGGCAAGTGCGGCCGCAGCCAGCAGGTTCACATTCAGCGAACGCTCCCACATCTCGTCGGTAATCTTATCCACATCTGCATAGAGGCACACACCTGCATTGTTCACCAGCACGGAGGGGTCGCCAAATTCAGATCTCACCTGCCTGGTGAGTGACCGGATATTAGAAACTGCCTCCAGATCAAAAGCATATACGCTCAGATGTTCGCCCTTTCGCGATCTCTTCAAATAGCCAAGCGCCCGCCTGGACCGGTCAACCGCTGCGACTCTATATCCTTCCGTCACCAATCTGATCGCGATCGCTTTTCCAATCCCACTGCCGGCCCCGGTCACCAGCGCAAGTGGTCTGGATGGTCTAGCAGCCATTACCTACCTCCACATACCTTTTATACAAGCTTGCCAGTGGGTGAATGCATATGAATGCGTCAATATTGTCCAAACACCGGCACAAGTCAACTCGCATCATGGCACTTTATCACGCCCCTTTAACGGAAAAATCCCTGTCAGGACAAACCCTGACAGGGATCACTAAAAATCAGAAGCAGTCTAAACTAGGCCGTGAATATTTGGTCCCACTCCTGACCAACCTGGGTTCGTAGAATGTTGGACTCGTTGAGTTTGGTATCGGACTGTAGAATCAAGTCTGGATCCACGCCCTCATTTATAGCTTGAATGGACAGATCTACGTGCTCCATTCGAAGCTGCCATACTCGGACCCACTTTTGATGGGTGGCGGAAACCTCGGTGGGAGGTAAAATGGTAACAATGACCTGTTGGAAGTCTGAAATTTGTATCCTGATGTCATTGTACGCCGCAAGCCCCTGGGAAACCGTCCCCGCAATCGCGGTGGTTCTGGCAAAGCCAATCGCGTCAAATAATCTGGTCTCCTGGACATCCAACGTTGAGATCTGGTTAAAATACAGAACCAGTGCGTCACTGGGCTCATTGGGATTGTCATTCCCACACCCAGCGACCCCAAAAACAAGAATCGACCATATAACTGAAAACACAACCCTCATAGAGACCTCTCCGTAAACAATGCTCCCGGCATTATAAATTTAACCTGATGTAGACAGAACCCAACACAGAATGTTAAACATCTCAAATTACGAATGGCTTCAGACTCCGCCAAGTTTTTTAAACAGGCTGCTTTCGCATCAGAACCAAATCACTGAACCCGGCAGACCACCCATAGAGAAATAGGGAAACTCGCATCTTTCCGAAAACAGTGATTCGCAGATTGCTCTCCGACCCAACCCGCCTTATCTTCCTCTTCCAGCGAATGCTCGGCACCTCATAACCACTTCAGGCTTCAGGAGAGACAAATGCCCCGGACTCACAGTCCACGAACGATAAAACTTCGCGTATACACCCGGTATGCACCGCGAAAGGTGTTCGCCCGTGTTCACATCGTCGGAGAAACCCATACCGCCAACGGCGCCACGGTGGAACTCTCACTGCTCAGCCAGCGCACAGGAGAGATCCTGGAGCGAAAAACCGTCCGAAAGATCGGGCAGGAAGTGACAACCTTCGACACTAGGGACATCCCATCGGGCTGCTGCACCTTTAAAGCGATCTTTGTAGATCGAAGCGGAACCCGTTTCGATACCGAGTTACTATATGACAAGATGCCTGAACCTGCACCATGGTTTGGAAACACCTCGGGAATCACGATAAATGTGCCCAAACCCTGGACACCTCTTGAAATGACCAGAAACTCCAAAGCACTGGAAATCAGTTGTTGGGGCAGAACCTATTCGTTTTCGGGCGCCAGCTTCGTGGACCAGATCAGCGCGAAAGGAAATCCGCTGCTGGCGGGTCCCATTCGCCCACTGGTGTCGATCAATGGCAAGAAGACCCGCCTGACCGCAAGCAGCAAGCGTGTTCTCCAACAGGGCAAAGATCAGATCATCTTCAACCAGTCATTCAAAGGTGGATCTGGAATTGCCGTCACCGCCCGCACTGAATTCGACTTCGATGGTGTTGCCCGTATCGACTGGGGCATCACCTCGGACCGGGTGAATCGTCTCGACGCACTCTCCCTCGAAATCCCGATCAGACGCGACCTAGCGAAATACCTGTATCACTTCCCGGGTCAATGGGGAGCGGTACGAAACGTGGGAACCTTGCCCGCTCGAGGTTTAAAAATGGGATTTCGCCCG
>CAVOEZ010000206.1:0-7001 GCA_963694355.1 Latescibacteria bacterium UBA2968
GTTTCTGCTACTTCCTCGACACCCGCTTGAACGGGACAGGATGCCCCGGAAAGGACCATGCTGGGTTTTACAACGATCCCTTCCAGGAGTACTCTGTGGGCAAGTAGCTCGGAGAATACGGCGTCCATCGTTGACTGCGTGGCAGCCTCGCACGCCTCGATGGTATGGCTTCCCTCCATCAGGATTTCGGGTTCCACTATGGGAACCACACCGGCCTCCTGACAGATGGCCGCATAACGAGCGAGTGCGTGGGCATTGGCCTGAATGCAGGTCCGTGTAGGAATACCTTCGCCGGGAGTCACGACGGCACGCCACTTTGCGAACCTTGCGCCCAAATCGCGATAGGCTTCCACCCTTTCCTTCAGCCCGTCGAGCCCCTCGGTTATCTGCTCACCCGGAAAACCCGCCAGACCAGTCAGTCCCGTGTCGACCTTTGCTCCGGGAAGGATTCCTCTCTCGGCGATCAGGTCGGGGAAAGGCACCCCGCTGAGTGAATTCGTGCGAAGCGTTTCATCATAGAGGATCACCCCGCTGATAAACGCTTCTAACCCTGGCGTAGTGAACAGGAGATCCCGGTATTCCCGCCGAGAGGTCTCCGTCGCCTGGATGCCGATGCCGTCGAACCTGCTCTGAAGGGTCCCGGTGCTTTCATCGGCCGCCAGAATTCCCTTGCCGCTGGCAACCATTGCCGCTGCCGTTTCTACCAGTTGTTGCCTTGACATGTGTCACTCCACTTGATTGATGTGTCATACCGGGTGGGCGCTGCGAACCCTCACCGGTATCTTGTGATGATTTTGTGAATGTGTTTAGCGCCGCCTCGCCAGCATCTGACGGAGGGCTCTATTCGAGGCAGTCTACTGCCACTTGCGCCAGGAGACCGGCTCCAAGGATGAGTGCCTCTTCGTCGAAATCGAAACGGGGATGATGATGAGGAAAATCAAGCCCCTTGTCCTTGTTTGCGGATCCAAGAAAGATGTAGCAGCCGGGTATTTTTTCCAGAATCAGGGCCATGTCCTCCGACGCCATAATGCGATGTCCGGCATCCACATTCTGGGATCCAAACATGCGCTCTGCAGACGTATGGGCAATGCGTGTAACTTCAGGGTCATTCACTACCGGAGGAGTACCTCCAGTGATCTCCATTGCGAAGGTGGCACCCATTGCCTGTGCAATTCCAGCCCCGATCTCATTCATTCGTCGGATCACCAGATCTCTAACCTCAAGATCGTACGTGCGAATGGTGCCGGTCAGTTCCGCCCTTTCCGGCAAGACATTGGCGGCCTGGCCTGAGCTGATCCGTCCCACACTAAGGACGGCTGTCTTCATCGGATCCACGGAACGGCTGGTGACAGTCTGAAAGGCGGATACCATTTGGCAAGCCGCAACGATCACATCGTTGGCCAGATGAGGCACTGCCCCGTGACCTCCCTTACCATCGATCTTTATCATGAATGCATCGGACGACGCCAGAACCGGACCGCTGGTTATCGCAACCTGCCCCACTGGCGACTGATTCCAGAGATGTAAGGCCAGTGCTCTTTCTGGTCTTGTGGAGAGCAGACCGTCATCCATCATAGCCCTCGCACCACCAAGTCCTTCTTCGGCCGGTTGGAACACGAAAGAGATTTTGCCCTGAAACCGGTTCCGTTTTTCGGACAGAAGTTTGGCAGCCATCAGTCCAATGGTTGTATGCCCATCGTGACCACAAGCGTGCATCACGCCTGGATTCTCAGAGGCGTATTCTGCGCCGGTTTCTTCCTGTATAGGCAGGGCGTCCATATCCACACGCACCAGAACGTGCCCGCCGCCTGGTTCCCCTTCCAGAACACCCACCACCCCTGTTTTACCGATCCCTGTGCTTATCGTGAGGCCCATATCATTGAGATAAGTGGAGACGATTCCTGAAGTACGGACCTCTTCGAATCCCAGTTCCGGGTGGCGATGCAGATCCCTGCGCAGGGCAATGGCCTCCTGACGAATAGACTCGGGTTTCAGATTAAGCTCGGACATTCGGATCTCCTGGGAGTTGTCGTAATTGAATTTTTGTTTGATGTTCTCGATTTACTGCTATATTAATCTACAAAATTCCCAATCGCTCGCGTTAGGAACCTGCACAGGTCCAGTTCAGTGTATCATTCGATCCTCTACCTCTTCTTCAGTCAACTCGCCGTGGGTGGCCTGCTGTGCGTCCTGTTGGTTCCCCCTTCGGCCGGCCGTAGCTTTTTCAGGTTTTGCGGCGCGCTCAGTCTAATTCTATTGGTGCTCGGAATAATCTCCGGACCATATCCTCTCGCCCTCCTTGCCGGACCATTTAATGGCAGAGCCCTGTCCCTTCTCTTTCTTGCGCTCTCAGCTCTGGCGGCACTCTTTTTCGTCATTGCGGTCATCCAGGAACGAGCGGCGCTGCAAAAGCCTTTCCTTGCAACAGCCTCCCTGCTGGGAATTACAGGTTTGGTTTTTGATGGCCTGCACTCGCTGGAATCGGGCCTCGCCTCCTGGGCGCCCTTACTTACTGCTCTGTATTTCCTTTGTTCAGCGGTTTTCCTTGGAAGCGTTATCTTCTCCATGATACTTGGGCACTGGTATCTCGTCGTCCCCACCCTGCCCATCAGGCCGCTGAGGTCCCTTACGTTGGTCATGCTGATTTCGGTAGTGGTCAAAATCCTTCTGGCGTCTGTAACGATGTATCTGTTCTGGAACTGGGGAGATGTGACCCAGCGTGAAACGATCGCGACCTTTTCCGGAATCGGCGGATTCTTCTTGTGGGCAAGGGTGTTGTTTGGATTCCTTGGGCCACTGGTCGTGGCGATCATGACCTGGGAAACGGTCAAGATCAATTCGACTCAGTCCGCCACCGGACTCCTTTATGTTGCCACCATATTTGCCATCATCGGTGAAATTCTCTCAAAACACATTTTTAAAATCAACGCGATTCCTATCTAACTATGGACATATTCTTTCGTTGTCAATCCTGCGACAAAACAATTCAGGTGGATTCCGAAAAACCTGCCCAGGCTTGCAAAGCCTGCGGCACGGAATTTCCCCTGAATCTGTCGGACACAGTTCGGCAGGACAATAAAGTCGATGTGTGTCCAACTTGCGACAAATCGGTATTCTATGTCCAGAGAGATTTCAATCAAAAGGTAGGGGCCGCCATTATGGCGGTTTTCGCACTGCTCGGGCTGTTTTTTGTGTGGTTGGATTATCCGCTTTTCTTCTACCTGTGTCTGGGTGCAGGCGCATTGTTCGACTTCCTGCTGTATTTACTCTTGCCGGAAATCACCATTTGTTATGCTTGCAAAACTGCCTTCCGGAATGTATCTCCGAATTCGGACCATAAGCCGTTCGATCTTCACATAGCAGACGTATATGATGGGAAAGCCAAAGGGTAGTATCCTCACGCCTCCCGTCTTCTTGCCAGCAGTTGCAGAAACTCTTCCCTTGCAGTTCTTTCCTGAAATGATCCCCTCACCGCCGATGTGGTCGTCCACGTCCCGGGTTTCTCCACCCCTCTCATTTCCATGCACAGATGCCTGGCATCCACCACTACCATTGCCCCGTGCGGTTCCAGTTCCTTCACGAGGTACTCCGCAATCTGGTGGGTCATCCGCTCTTGAAGCTGCGGTCGCCTTGCATAATACTCCACCATTCTGGCCAATTTGCTCAGGCCTACGATCTGTGCAGTTGGAATATATGCCACGTGAGCCCGACCCCAAAAGGGCAGGAGGTGGTGAGCGCACATCGAATAAAAGGTGATGTCGGTCATCGCCACCATGTTGTCGAACCCATCCTCGTTCGGAAATACGGTGATATCAGGCTCGTTTTCCTCTTCCAGGCCCTCGAATATCTCAAGATACATTCTAGCGAATCTGCGCGGTGTGTCTCGCAGGTTTGGGTCGGTGAGATCCAGATTGAGCACCTTCATGATTTCGCTGATATGGTAACCGATGCGCTCAATTTTATCCGTGGCCATCTTCTCTCCATTTCGTATGTATGTCCGTTCCAGCTGAGTCTAGATGTCGCGACTAAATATACAGTTTCGCCACGAAATGACCAACGGTGATTACCTGCCAAATGAGATTGGGAGGAGGAAGCCCTTTTGGGCCAGCCACCAAAGGGAATATTCCATAGAATCTCCTGGTTCAATGACACGAGAAAAGGCTCCAGGCGACTGATGTGGACCCCTGGATGCCAGTGCCGGCGGCAGGGCGCGCTCCTGACCTGTCTGTCCCCCAAAAACCTGTTGGCGCCTATAGCATTTCAAGGTATCATAGTCCAGGATTGGACAGCCCTGAACCCACCACTTTCAAATCGATTCGTTAGCCCTAGAGTATGGCCGAAGAAGCAGAATCGGAAATCCAGCCAAGAAAAATCCTGTCGGGTCAATTTGATCCTGAAGATGTGGCGTTTGTCAAGCATTTCCTTTCCCATATTGGTGGCTACGAGGTCGTGACCTCGAGCGATGGTGTTGGCCTGATCAAGCAGCTGAAATCCCGGCCTGACCTGATCCTGATGGATACCGCACCTCAGGGAAATTTTTTGAAGGCCCTGGAGATCATGCGACGGTCGAAGGCCTTACAGGGCATACCCATCATTGTTTACAGCTACGAACAGTCCAAAATAAAAGAGTGCATGAGAAAAGGTGCGGACGGATTCATCGTCAGGCCTTGCTCTCCGGCCGTATTCCTGGGAAAGATTTGGAAGGTTCTTGGAGCCGAGAGCCGCAAGGAAGTTACTGCGGCAAGTTTTAGCAATCGATACAAGAAGGACATCGAGCAGATCGATAATCTGCCGACCCTGCCGACCGTCTATACGGAGGTCGACAGGCTGTGCAAGAATCCGGACGTCAGCGCAGATGACCTCAGCAAGGTCATCGAAACAGATCCCTCGATAACACTGAAACTGCTTAACCTGTCCAATTCGGCATTTTTCGGTTTCACAAGGCAGATCAAATCCGTTCGCGATGCGATCTCCTTACTTGGAAACAAGACTGTTCAAAACACCATTTTGAGTATCGCCGTCTTCGAGGTTACAAAAAACCTTGGAGATTCTGCCGGTCTGGACAAGAACGAGTTCTGGTTGCATTCCACAGCCGCCGGATCCGTTGCGCGTTTCCTGTCTACAAAGTTGTCCCTTGGACGAGACGAGGCCTTTACAAGCGGCATCGTGCACGACATGGGCAAGATTATTCTGGATTCGCTGTATGAAGAGTTTTATGCCGAAGTGCTCACAAGAGTCGCAGAATCAGACGTTTCGATTTACGATGCGGAGGAGGATGTGATTGGGCTGAACCATTGTCAGGTGGGCCTCGAATTGGCACGGGCGTGGAACTTGCCCCAGGAACTTTCAGAGGCAGTGGCATACCATCACAGACCTTCGATGGCGGAGAAGGACAAGGAGATCGCTTCCCTGGTAAATCTTGGAGACGCGATCGCTCGTCAACTCGGAGTTGGATCCGGGGGCGACCAGGCAGAGGTGAAACCGCATCCGGCCGCATTGAAAAGGCTTCAGATTAGCCAGGACCAGTTGGAAGAATGGATACCGGAAAACCAGGAAACAGTGGATAAGGACAAGGCGATTCTCTCCATACTAAAGAACTGAGGAAAGACACACAATGTCAGAAACAGACAGCGCATCTTCCCAGGCCAAACCCAAGGGATTGATCATCGACCGGAAGTTCAAGCCGGAGGACCTGAAAACTCCTCGGAATCAAGTTTATGTGCGGGATCTTGGCCAGGTATTCAAGATCTTCCAGAAATGGGGCTATGACATCATATGGGTTGAGAACGGCGTGGATGCCATGCGAGCCCTGCGTGAATATCCGGACGAAATCAGTTGTGTTGTCGTAGAAGCCTATATACCGGGTGGTGGCTTCACGATTTCTCGTCTGATCAGGTTCAAACCGGATTGCAGGCATATCCCGGTTTTTATTATGTCGAGTCAGTTGACTGAGAAGGATCTCGAGGAAGGAAAGCGCATAGGTATTCATGATTGTCTGCCACGCCCCTTCAACGACGTAGATTTTCTCGAGAGTAAGCTGCAGGATGGTGCAGACAAGACAGGCGGCGAGGGCGCTAAAGAAAAAGTCGATCCCAAAACGCACATCACTCGGGAGCTCGACAAGATTACCGGGCTGCCGGCCATGCCTACTGTATATAACGAAATAGAAAAACTCTCCCGCGATCCAAAATCAACAACCGAGCAGTACAGTACCGTCATTGAACTGGATCCCGGGATTACCACCCAGATGCTGAAGCTGTGCAATTCATCCGCATTCTCATTCTCCAGAAGAATCAGCACAATCAACGACGCCGTGAACCTGCTTGGACTGCAGACGGTGATCGACTTTGTCCGTACCCTTTCAGTAGTGGGTGCCTTCAAAGGTGCGGCCCCGGCCTTCGACAACCAGGAATTCTGGCGGCACTGCATTGGTTGTGGCGTGGCTGCAAAGCTTCTCGTTCAACAGGAAGAACGAATGAAAAATTTGAATCTCGGAGAGGACGATCCGTTTATGGCCGGGATGGTTCACGATATCGGGAAACAGGTTTTGGGATACTTCTTCAATGAAATGTTCACCATGGTGGCAGACGAAATTCGGACTACGGGACATACGATGTACGCTGTGGAGCAAGACGTGCTTGGAATTACCCATGCCGATATCGGTTCCGCACTTTCAGAAAAGTGGCAGCTCCCGGATATGCTGTCTCAGGTGATCGGGTATCATCACCGCCCTGGCGGTGGAGATGAAATACGTGATATGGTGCACCTGGTGCATCTGTCGGACCAATGCGCCAAGCAGATTGGGTTCGCATTCGTAGAGAAGAAATCGGACCTTGCGATTGCGCAAACGACTCTGGACAAGATAGGAATGGAACCCGATGCGATCGCTGCGGTCTTCAAGGAAATCGAAGGTACGGCGCGCTCCCAGGTAACGGATACCTTCTCCGCCATCTTCAGTTAGAACTGCACAAAATGGAGTACTATAAAAAGTGGCACGGCTT
>CAVOEZ010000207.1:0-6992 GCA_963694355.1 Latescibacteria bacterium UBA2968
TGTCTCAGGTTTCGTCTACCGTCCACGGTCTGCGGTCATGTATCTGAGAGTCAAATGCGACGAGGGACCATAGACGACGGACCACAAAACCCTAACCCTGGTGATCGCGTTTGTGATCTCTCGGCACTCGTCTTTTGGTTCTGGATTTCGTCTCTGGTTCTGTCAGAATCAAGATCGACGAGGGACCATAGACGACGGACCACAAAACCCTAACCCTGGTGATCGCGTCTGTGATCTCCCGGCACTTGTCTTTTGGTTCTGGCCTTAGTCTGTCGTCCCTGGTCCGTGGTCATGTTCCTGGGTGTGGTGTCGCCTCTGATTTCGTCCGTCGTCCGCGGGTCCCTGGTCCCTGATCGTGCCTCTCCCTCACCCATACGCCCCTTTGCCGTGTCTCCCAAGCAGTCGCTGGAGACGCTCGTCCGCGCCCTCCCAAATGTGGTCCGGCATCCTGTAGTCGATAAAGGGATAGAATCGCTGGGCAATGAGGCGCTGGCTGTAGACGATGGATCCCACGCAGCGCACCTGGTCGGATGAGTTGAGCGACCCTCTGTGCCACACCTGATTGTGAAACATGTAGACATCGCCTGGTTCTCCGAAGAGCGAGACGGGTTCGCGGTCCTCGAAGTTCGGATTTTCCCGGTCATCGGGGTGACGTCCCGAGTAGTGACTTCCGGGGATGACCTGGGTGACGCCGTACTCGATGGCATCCGCCTGGCTGAGCGGGAACATGACGTTGAGGACGAAGCAGGGGACGGCGATATCGGGGTTGTGGCGCGCAACATGATCCGGCAGTGGGAAGTGAAGCCGGTCATCCGCGTGCCATCCGCCGCCCTGGCCGGGCTCATATCTCAGGCAGTTCTGGGACATGAGGTGGCAGTCATTTCCCAGGATGGCTTCTGCGACGCTTACGATGGGTTCCCGAACGACGATGTCACGGAATATGTTATCGTATTCATACATTCGCATCATGCTGATGCCGCGAATATGGTCTCCCGCCTCGTCGGCCTGGATTCTGGGGTCCTCCCACTTGCGATCCATGGCCGATCTCAGCGCAGCGACTTCCTCTTCCTCGAAGACCTTCCCCAGGTGGTAATATCCGTCCCTGTTGAATTGGTCGACGATCCTTCGTGTCTCTTCTTCACCCGGGGGCGTTACATCGTTCCGGATGACACTTCCGTTGCTTGTAGACATAGGTCTCTCCAATACTGATAGTCCCAAATATGAGGGTCCATAAAATACCTTGAACTTTGACCCGGTAGTAGTACTTTCTGAGGTGAACAGGACACTTGATGGGCTGTATTTATGAGGCACTCCATTCCACCTTTCTCCAGGAATCAGCGTGATGACGGATGATGAGAAATATCTGTTCGATCTGACAGGCTACCTCGTTATAAGAGGCGCGCTTGGCGAGGAAGAGGTCAGGCTGTGCAACGAGGCGATAGACCACCATAAGGAGCTGTTCAAGGAGCGTGAGGAATCGCTTTCGGGAGGATCCAGCGCGTTGGAGGGAACCTCTCATCGATTGGATATTAGCCGCATGCTGGCCTGGGAGCGCCCCTGGTGCGAAATATTCAGGGATCTGCTGATCCACCCCAATGTCCTGAGATATCTCCAGGGGATTCTGGGCACGGGCTATCGGCTGGATCACGGTCCGGGATTGATTGCAATGGATCCCGGATGTGAAGGGTGCACGCTCCACGGTGGTGGGATCGAGAGTTCTGATTTCTCCACAGCGTACTTCTTCAATGGGGGCAGAATTTTAACCGGATTGACGGTTGTGGAATATTTGCTGGCCGACGAGGGACCGGGTGAAGGGGGTGTAGCCGTTGTTCCAGGAAGTCACAAGGCCAACCTCGCGTGTCCACAGGAGATGAAGCTGCTCGAGAAGTATCAGGAGCAGGTCGTAGAGGTAAACGGGAAGGCAGGGGATGCGGTGATTTTTACTGAAGCATTGACACACGGCACGTTGCCCTGGACCGGGAAGCATCAACGTCGTGCACTCCTGTACAAATTCAGTCCGGGGTTTCAGGCTTTTGGCAGTGGTCACCACGAGGTTACTTATCCGGACTATGTGGCGGATATGACAGAAGAACAGCGACAGGTGATGGAGCATCCCCACATCCGGCGGGGATAGGTCCTTTCTGTCGGGAGCGCTTGCTTTTAAACACAAAGGGGAGTTTGATGGATATGTCTGGTGTCTTGATGATTGTTCTGGCTGTGCTGGTTCTTCTGATGAGCAAGACGAAAATATGTACCGCAGCTGAACGCGAACATCCGGTGTACCCGGTTGATTTGTCTGAGGCCGCCGTGGAAAAGCTCAAGCGATCGGTGAGCAAAATTATGGCGATGGATGAGGATCTGCTGGTTTCGCTGGTGCCGGATAGGACAGGATTTCGCTTTATGGGCTGTCCCAACTGCGACGCCGGTACCCAGGAAGGACAACTGACGTGGTCCGTGACGGACCCTGATCATGTCAGGTGTAAACACTGCGAGATGGTGTTTCCAAACGAGAAGTTTCCGGAAGACAAAGTGATGCGGGTCCCAAATCCCGTGGGCAAGGAAGTGGCGTATCCGTACTGGGAAGATAACTCGGGATACAAGCATCTGTTTACCGCCAGGGGATGGCGAGAAGCAAGATCGTATTTCGCCAGCCAGGCGTACAATCTGGGCGCGCTGTTTCTTGCGACAGGTGAATCGGGATACGCCCGAAGAGCGGTGTTGATTCTGGATGCATTCGCCAGGCACTATCCCGGTTTTCTGGTGAGTGCCGACTGGCCCCATCGTCCCAAGGGCTTCGTTTTGGAACCGCCATATCCCAATGGCGGGGGAAAGTGGGGTAGGTGGCGGTCGGATGAGATGCCTACCAATCTCGTGTTCGCCTATGACGCCGTTTATGCGAGCGGCGAACTGGAGCGATTGGCCGAAGAGACCGGTGCAGATGTCAGGCAACGGATCGAGGAGGACTTTTTCCGGGGTGCGGTACGACAGGACGCATTCCATGGACCGAATTACGGGAATGCCTCTCCCCGGATCTACGAAGGGCTCGTGGCTATTGGTAGAGTGATTGGAGATCCCGCGCTGGTGCACGAGGGTGTGCGGAGGAGTCGGGAGTTGTTCAGACTGCAGTTCTATGTGGATGGTTTCTGGATGGAGGGGAGTGTTGGATACCACCAGATGACCATGCGGGGAATGGACGAGGTTTTCGAGGCGGCGAAGGGATATTCGGATCCACCGGGGTATGTAGATGGTGTAGATGGGGAGCGATTCGATGATCTCGATCTGGAGAACGACATTTCAATCATCTCACGTGCCAGTCGGATTTACGAGATATGCCGCTATCCCGATGGACGTGCAATGCCTGTGCATGACAATTGGGCGCGGTTCGAGAATCTGAAGATTCCGGATCGCTCGGCATCCACGCTTCTCGGTGGCGTAGGACACGCCTGGTTAGGGTTGGGGTCGGGTAACGATCAGGCGCAGTTACATCTGCATTTTTCGGGAGGATACGGCCACGAACACGCAGACAACATGAATCTGATCCTGTTTGCCAAAGGTCATGAGGTGCTGCCTGATATTGGATATACCCATACACGTTTCAGATCCTGGAGTACTGGAACCCTGTGTCACAATACCGTTGTGATTGACGAGACGCGCCAGTATACCCGAGGGAAGGAAGGTCCGTCAGATGGCCGCTTACTCGCATTCGAGCCTTCCTTCGAAACCGTACAGTGGGTCGAGGGACGTGGCGAGGCGGCATACCCGGGTTTGGCCGAGCAATACGGAAGGACATTGATTCTTGTGGATGCCGGTGAAGGAGATACCTATTCAGTTGATCTGTTCAGAGTGAAGGGTGGATCGCAACATGATTATGCGCTTCACGGCAATGCGGACTACGATGGCACAGTTGAACTGAGTGTGGAGACAAAGCCCTATGGGGAAAATTTGCTTCCGGATGTGGAGGTCCGCTTCCCGCAGGGAGAGGCAGACCCTGGAGATGCCGGGGGCAGGAATCCCAGTTACGCCTATTTTCAGAATGTGTCGAAGGGTGAGGTTGTGGACGGCGTGGTGGTCGATTTCAAGGTGAACGATTCCTCTGTGGGTGTTAGAAGTCATTTGCAGGGACATAGCGGGGCTGAGGTTTTTACTGGAGATGCAATGTCGTTCAGACGGGCGAATGAGGACGATGCATTGTTGGCGAAGTTTCGGATGCCGATGTTTCTTCTGCGGAAGACCGGACCCGAGTCGCTTGCAACTGATTTCGTTGGTGTTCATGAGCCCTACGACGGCGAGCCGTATATCCAGGAGGTGAAACAGCTCGAGTCAGGGCATGGGCTTGCCCTGTCGGTGAGTCACCATGGTGTAACGGACTATTTCATTCACCGTACAGAGGCCGAACATAACCCGGTTGAGACGGGAGCGCTTTATCTGGACGGTCGGATGGGATTTGTTCGGGTGAAGGACGGTACCGTTGAGAAGATGGCGATCTGGGGTGGGACAGAGCTGCGATTTGGTGAGAATCGTCTGATGGGAAACGGCGTTTTCCAGGGCGAGGTGGCAGCGACCCAACGTACCGATGCAGGAGATGAGGACAATGCACTTGTGGTTTCGGGGAAGCTTGAGCCTGGAATGAAGCTCGATGGGGGCACCGTCATCGTGAAGTTCGGTGATGGCTCGACCCGAGGCTGCCGAATCGAAGGAGTCATTCAAGGCACGCAGGCGACAAGATTGATTCTGTCGGAAGATCCGGGTTTTGAAGTGGAGGGCAGTGGCGCACGACATCTGTTCTTCCCGCACAGGGAGATCGAAGGTCGCGTGACGTGCAGTGTGCAGACGACCGTATTCAGGGGACGTGAGGCGGATTAGGGAGGAGGGTCAAAATGGACAACAGACCAGACTATGAGAATCTGAGATCCGAGACGAAGTTCAAGTGGCACGTGAGCAGCGCGTATTATGTGTTCTGGGGTCTTGTGGACATCCCGATTGAAGAGGTGAATGAGAATCCCGACGCGATGATCGAGTTGATCAAGAGGGGACGCCCCCTGTTTCGGGAGATGTGGGGAGATGAGATTCCAATGCCGGGAATTTCGACTCCCGCGATTTCATATGGCCATCTCAATGGCCTTGGAGCTGACCTGATTTTCCCGAAGGGCGGTGAAGTGAATTACACCGTCATATGCGATTCCATTGACGAGGGGATCGATATTTTGAAGCGGCCGGTGGACTATGCGACGGCGGGGATGGCGCCCTTCTATCTGGACTACAGGCGGCAGCTACAAGAGGCCTTCCCAGGTGAAAATGTCGGGTTCAGCTATTCCGTCCAGGGACCAATGACGACTGCATATTGTTTGCGTGGTGACGGTTTTTTCTATGACGTCTATGATGAACCGGAGCGTACCAAGGAGTTTATGGACCTGGTGGTGGATAGTGTGCTGGACTTTAAGTATTTCGTTTCGGATCTGAATGGGCAACCTCACATGAGTGCCAGTCATAAGCTCTATGACGATGTGGGCAGTATGCTGTCCTACGATATGTGGCCCGAGTTCGTACTGCCTTACTATGAGCGGTACTTTCAGGGATTGACGACGGGTAGACGAGGTGCACACATAGAGGACTTGAGGCCCGAGCAGTTGCACTTTTTGGAGGACATGGGACTGTCGGATTACGATCCTGGCATTTCCCATAAAGTGAATCCGGCGACCATTCGTGAAAAATGCCGAGTTCCCTTCGGATGGCGAATGGGCAGCTTCCATTACTGGGGATTGACGGTCCAGGAAGTGGAGGACTGGGTGTTTCAGGCGGTCGCGGATGGCGCAAGCTACGTGTTTTCGCAAGTCTCCCAGGTGATGTGCGAGGATGCGACAATCGAGAAGGTGCAGGCGTTCAGAAGGGCGGCTATCGAAGTGGAGCGCATGATCGCATCCGGTGCAACGCGGGAGGAAATCGGCGAGCAAGTTAGTGATGCTGGACGCAAACGGTTCTGGGCGCATTGGCCAGAGTGACATTTCAAGGAGCGAACGCATGTTGATCGAGCATCTGGCGTTTGTGGTTAAGGATCCGGAGGCTGTCTGCACGTGGTATTGCAGCCACCTTGGACTTCGAGAGTTGAGAAGGGGTGGCGGAGGAGACATTTTTGTCTGCGACGAGGAAGGATCCACCATTCTGCAATTGGAGGACGCTCGTCTGGTGTCGGAAGATGAAGACATCGCGGACTACGCGAATCGCGATGCACGCCAGCTGCATCTGGCCTTTTGCACGGAAGACGTGATAGGCGAGTGTGAGAGACTGGAGGCTGCCGGGGCGGTCAGGGAGGGAGACGCCCTTGTGACGGAGGATGGGGATGAAATGGTCTTGATGCGTGACCCCTGGGGACTGCCGTTTCAGCTGGTGAAACGCAAAGAGAAAATGAAATAAATGGCATGCATGAAAGTGAAGAATCACGACTGGTAGGCTGTGAGAACAAAGGGGGTCGTTGTGGGCAAGACAGCAAGAATCATAACCGCCTTCATACTGGTCCTGTCAACAGGTGGGATTTTGAATTGCGAGGAGAATCTGATTATGCAGATTACGGCAAAGGTCGATTTCGGAGAAGATGTGGGTCAGAATTTCGGATCCATTTTTGAGGGACGGGATGCGGACGGTCGTGTCCTTTTTGGTGCCGGGTTCAGCGGGCTGTTCAATACACATTTCCGGATGGACAGGTTTACGCTTCAGTTTTTTGTGAGGGATGATGAGGCGGAACTGAGCTACGAGAAACTGCCGCCCCCATCAGACGATGCCGGCTCGTATCTTTTCGATTTCGAGGGGAAGATCTATCAGAACAGCCATCATAGTGACAGAACGGCAAGGTGGTGGGATAGAGCCCACGGCGCCTGGCAGGTGGACGAGAGTTTCGGAGTGGGGGAGATGGTCGCCGGCGAGGGCAAGATGCTTGTAGCAGGACGAGTTGTGCAGTTCAAGGGTGGAGAGGTCTGGTGCGATGGACAGAAGGTACT
>CAVOEZ010000208.1:0-6979 GCA_963694355.1 Latescibacteria bacterium UBA2968
TTGCGTGAGTATAATCCTCTTTCTAATGATTTCAGGGCTGCTTTTCCTCTTTCTGCCAGTCCAGTTAACGCTTTCCGGGAGCCACCGCGAAGGGGAGGAGACCTCTGCCCGAATTGGCCTCGGTGCGCTGGCAGGACTGCTCGGTCTGCGGGCGGATTACAGGGGAGAAAACTTGCGACTGGGACCCACGATATTCGGGTTTCTCCTGTTCAGTTTCGGTTCGGGAAACAAGAAAAAGAAAGATGCGGGTGAAGTGGAGGAGGAAGCATCTGAAGACGGGGAAGATGAGGAGGAGGACGCACTGGATGAGGACGTAGAAGAAGTGCTTTCGCTTTGGGGAAGGGTAGAGGAATTCAGAAACAAAATAGGGGAATTGAAGTCTCATTCTCGCAGATTGAAGCGGCCGGTTTGGCGTTTCCTGAAGCGCCTGGTTTCAGGGTTCAGGTTCCGTTGGGTCTCTTGCGATGTTTTGTTCGGGCTGTCCGATCCGGCGACCACCGGGCAGGTTTACGGATATGCAATGGCGTTTTCGAATGTGCTGGGACCCGGCGCCAGATTGAATTTCAGTCCCGATTTTGTCTCTTCCAGAGTGGAAGGGTCACTGGGTCTCAAAGTGTGGATTATTCCGTATCGAATCGTGTGGGCGGTTGTTTGCCTGGCCACCAGAGCAGGGGGCGCGTGGGTTGGACACAAGCTGGATCTCAGAAAAATACGTCGAATGACTGTGAAGGCCAGAGCGGCAAGTTGAGCTTGCGTGAGGAGGTGTTATGTCGGTCGAGGATCTGATTAGAACGATGATGCAGGAGTTTCGACAAATAGCCAAAACAGAGACGGTGGTCGGTGAGCCGATAGCTGCGGGCGATACGGTGGTCATTCCCGTGTCCAAAGTTTCATTTGGATTCGGAGCGGGTGGCGGCGCCGGCAAGGACAAGGGTGAAGGGTCCGGGAGCGGAACGGCGGGTGGTGCTACGCTTGAACCGGTTGCATTTATTGTGATCAAGGACGGGAAGGCGCAGATTCTCAGGGTGACGGAGAAAGAAGGCTCATTCAAGGGTCTGCTCGAGATGGCTCCAGACATTCTAAAAAAGGTCAAGGAGTTCAAGGATAAGCGGGACAAGAAGAAGGCCGAAGAGACGAATGCGGACCAGGAAGACGATGCGGGCGCCTGATCAGGAGCAGGCCGAAGAATCCCGGAGAGCAGGACGCGTATGGTAGGGCGGCTGCTTCTTCTGATTCCGACGACGACCTATCGTACACACGATTTTATGGAGGCGGCCCACGCACTCGAAGTAGATGTCGTCGTTGGGTCCGACCGGCAGCAAGCCCTCGAACACCTGACACGCGGCAAGACACTTTCGGTGGATTTCAACGATTTGCCGTCAGCGGTCGAGGCGATCGTCAAGTTCAATCGCGAGTTCCCTCTGAAGGCCGTTTTGGGCGTCGACGACGAAACGGTCGTTCTCGCTTCAATGGCCAACGAGGGGCTGGGTCTCCCGCACAATTCAGTCGATTCCGTTCGGTCCACAAGATTCAAACAGTTGACACGCGCCAGATTGGCAATGACAAGCCTGCCCTCACCAGGGTTCAGGTGTTTTTCTATTGGGGCGCGTGCGAGTGAAACAGCGAAGTCTGTCCCCTATCCCTGTGTGCTCAAGCCGGTGTCCCTGTCTGCCAGCAGAGGCGTGATTCGCGCCGACAATGCGGACGCGTTCGTTGTCGCGTTCGAACGAATATGTGCGATAATCGCCAGCGAGAAAGGGCGTGCGCCCAAGGCGAATGACCAGATTCTGGTGGAGGACTATATCCCCGGGGGAGAGGTGGCGCTGGAAGGGCTGCTGCTAGACGGCGAACTCAAGGTGCTGGCGCTGTTCGACAAACCAGATCCCCTGGAGGGACCGTTTTTCGAAGAGACGCTTTATGTGACACCTTCGCGACTTTCACCTTCGCTCCAGGAGGCGATCGAGCAGACTACCGCCGAAGCCGCGAGCGCCCTGGGGCTGCGCACCGGACCCGTTCACGCAGAGTTGCGATTCAATTCGGAAGGTGTGTGGATAATCGAGATTGCCGCACGATCGATCGGGGGACTCTGTTCCAGAGTGCTCAAGTTCGGCGCCGGGATTTCGCTGGAGGAGTTGATTTTGAGGCAGGTGCTTGGCGAAGACCTGGAAGACCTTGGGCGCGAGCGGTCAGCCGCAGGTGTGATGATGCTGCCGGTGCCGAAGAAAGGGACCTTGCGTTCGATATTCGGCCAGGAGGCGGCGTTGAAGGTGAAGGGAATACAGGGGGTGGAGATTACGATACCGCTGGATCAAGAAGTAGAGCCACTGCCGGAAGGGGACCGGTACCTGGGATTTATGTTCGCGAAAGGAGACACGCCTGAAGCAGTGGAAGATGCGCTGAGGGAGGCGCAACGGAGGTTGGGTGTGCTGATTGAATAGCGAAGGCCAGGCTAAAACCACAGAATCTGAAGAGTCCAGTCGACTGGACTCTTTTTGTTTAATCAGATTAGTTGTTTAAATACAAATATTTAATATCTATTCCATATAACAGTAACTTGATACTAATTGGTAAAATTTTGAGGAGTTTACGGTCGTTCTCAACCTGGAATTGAGCATCAGAAATTATCTGAAGGCTGATGACAATGATCTCAAAGTTCGGCAATAGAGATCAGGTTTCGGTCCACGTCCTTTATCCCAAGGTAGCCTTTTCCAGCCGGGTTAAGGGGACACTCCAGAATCCCAAACGACAAAAAAACACCCACGGTTGTGTCAAAGACAATTCCGTGGGTGCTGATGTGAGGCTTAAACAAGAGCGAACTGCTCTTCAGTGGGCTCCGCTCAGCAATACCACGGTTCGGTCAAATAGGGAATGGTGGCGATCGCCGCGCCCTGTTCCTTCAGCGGAGACGCGGTCCTTCCGGCGGTTGCGTGTGCGAGCGTCCGGATTTCGCCAAAGATCTCGCGGCGTGGGTTTCCGTTGGCTTCACCTTGCGTGACAACCCGGGTGAGTTCGCTCTGGAGTTCGTCTACAAGCGGATCGACATTCGCCCAGGGGTAGGCGAGTCCCGCTCTGTCGAATGCACCGACAAATTCTCGAATATCTTCCAGTTCCAGCAGGAGCGAACCGCCAGGGATGAGCAGGCGAATGGTGTGCTGAACGGGCGAGGCGTGTTCGATGAGGTCAAGTTCTTCGATGACCTGAAGGTGATCCAGATAGCCCTCGAGTGTCGTCCAGGGTGTGAACGGAATGAAGGTGGGGTTAAGGATGAGCCCGTGGTCGCTCAGCAGTCTGGCTACAATCGCGAAGTCTTCTCGCGTGTGTCCCTTGTCCATTCGTTCCAGGATCTGGTCGTCCACGGATTCGATCGCTGAGGTGACGATCAGACATCCGGTTTCCTGGAGTGTGGAGAGGTGCTCCGCGTGTTTGAGGAGATGCTCGACCTTTATCGTTGCATCGTAGGTGAGGTGGGGGAATTCCTGGTGGAGCTGTTTGACCAGTGGGATGCTGTGACCGATTCCGTTGAGGAAGTCGGGATCGCCAAAGGTGATGTGTTCGGCGCCCATTTGCACCTGCTGCGCGATGTCCTGGACGACAATGTCTCGCTGAACGATTCTGAATTTTCCTCCGTAGACAGGGACAACGGGGCAGTGTCTGCAGAGGTGCTTGCAGCCGCGTGTGGCCTCGGTGTAGCCTACGGTCTTCCGGAGGTCTGGCGTGACCTGGAGCTCAGCGTATTCGCCGAGTTCGGGCAGCCCGGATCGGTCCGGCGTGAGGAAGTGTTGTCGGTCGAGAGAGATGGGTTCGGGAGAATATCCTGTGCTGGTTGATTCGGATCGAAGGCGCTCGCACAATTCGAGCAGACCGTTCTCAAATTCGCCGCCGAGGATCGTGCAGGGTCCAAGGTCCAGGAGATACTCGGAGTTCATCGGCGCGTAGAGACCGTAGTAACACAGGTGAGCGTCTGGATTGAGCGCTCGGGCGTGCTCGGCCAGGGGGATCGCGAGGCGTGTGGCGGTGTGCATCGGGAGATGGAAGGCGATCAGGTTGGCTGCCCTGACGGCCGCTTCCGGGAGGGGCTGGAGCGATGTGTCCGCTACGGTTACTTCGATACCGGCTTTGCGCAGCCAGGCAGCGGGAGAGGCGATCCCAAAAGGTTGACGGCCCAGCTCATACGTCGCAAGTAGTACGACGCGGAGTGCTGGGCCGTCTGATTTCAGTGCCGGCATTCTGGGGCCGTTACTTTGAGGCCTGGTAGTAGGGATTGTCACCATCGGCGTGTTCGGTGACGTCGAGGATTTCTTCAATTTCAGGTACGGCCTCTTTGATGAGGACTTCGACGCCCTGTTTCAATGTGACGTCGACCATACCGCAGCCCTGGCAGCCACCACCGAAGCGGACATAGACTTTGTTGTCCTTCACATCGATAAGAGAGATGTGGCCGCCGTGCGAAGCGACGCTCGGGTTGATCTTTTCGTCGATGATCGCCTGGATCTTTTCCGCCGATGTCCCTTTGAGATGCGGCGGGACTTTATGAGGGTTCTCGATTTTGAATCCCCGGCCCATCAAGCTGTCCACAAAATCGAGTGTGAGATCCTGTGAAAACGGGACGCCCTCCTGGTCGATGTAGACGTTGAAGCCTTCGCAAGAGATGACTTCGTCTCCCTCTTCTTCCTGTCCTTCCGCAACAAACGCCAGTCGGAAATTTGCCTGGAGAGGAGAAATGGCCTCTGCCTTGATGCGGACTCCCTTGATGGGGGTTTCCTGGTTTTCCATCAGGTTCAGGACTTCCTTCTGTGCAGCTTCGGTAACGTTGATTTCCATTTAGATATCTCCGGATGACAGGATGCGGCGGTGATAACATTCGATGTAAGGTGATGTGGTTGACGACAACACCAATCTAGTCATTTTCCAGAGCAAGTCAACAGGAGGCTTGCCCGAGATCAGGCGGTGACCACTTTTCCGCTTGTGTGGGATGCTCCCTTTCGATCTTGTCCTGAATCTTCATCAGGGCGTAAAGCAGGTCTTCCGGTCTGGGTGGACACCCAGGAACGTAGATATCTACCGGGATGAACTGATCCACACCCTGGACCAGCGTATACGTGTTGAACACACCGCCTGAGGAGGCGCAGGCACCCATCGAGATGACCCATTTGGGATCCGGCATCTGGTCGTAGATTTTTTTCAGGACCGGCATCATTTTGATAGAGATTCGGCCAGATACGATGAGCAGGTCCGCCTGCCGGGGTGAGAACCGAACGGCTTCGGCGCCGAAGCGCGCCATATCGAAACGGCCCGATAGCGTGGCCATCATTTCGATTGCACAGCAGGCCGTGCCAAAAGGCATTGGCCAAAGTGAAGACTTGCGCGCCCAGTTGATCATTCGGTCCAGCGTAGTCGTTATCGCGTTGTCACCAAGTCCGGTTTCCAGGCCCATTCCAGTGTCCTCTTCCCAGGGTGATCAGGCGGATACCTGCAGCAGTTCCTCGGTCATTTCTTCGAGGCCGTTCTGCATTTCCTGTTCTCCGCCCATCAGGTCTTTCAGGGTAACGCGGTTGAGCATCTTGTCGATGACGGTCTGCACCGAGTTCCAGAGCGACCGGATCGAGCAGTCGACCGAATGCGTGCACAAACTTTCCATACCCGAATGGGTGTCGCAGAATCCATCGCTGAAGAGCCTGCCGCCCAGGGCTGCAAGGACCTCGCCGACAACGATCTCGTCCGTGGATTTCGAAAGTTTGTATCCGCCGGACTGACCGCGAATGCTTTCTACGAATTCACCCAGGCGGAGGATGCGCATCAGTTTCCCGACGTTGGCGATTGACAGCCCTTCCAACTGGCTGATTTCGGAAATCGTCAGACCGTCGCCCGAAAGGTCGGCCCTGCGACCCATTTGCAGCAGGCATCGCAGACCGTATTCTTCCTGGGTGCTTAACTTCATCTGTCCCTCTTTCCTGTCGTGAGGAAATTCCGTTTGCTACAGGAGTCCAAGTTCGAGTTTTGCGGCTTCCGACATCTTGTCTGGCGTCCAGGGCGGTTCGAAGGTGAGATCCAGGTTCACGTCCTTTACACCAGACACCGATCTGGTTTTGCTTTCGACCTCCCCTGGCAAGATTCCAGCTGCAGGACAGGCGGGGGAGGTGAGGGTCATTATGACTTCCGTCATCCCCGAGGGCTCGACTTTGACGTCGTAGATCAGGCCAAGTTCATAGATGTTCAGAGGAATCTCCGGGTCGTAAACGGTTTTGAGAATAGCGATGATCTCTTCTTTTACTGCCTCAGGATCGATCGGTTCACCGCTGTCTTCATCAGGTGCCGACTCAGGATCAGCCGTTGCGCCATCTTCAGTTGAAGCGACCGGGGCGGTGGCCGGTTTCGAATCCCGTTCGTCGAGCAGCTTCAACGCATCCGCTTCGATAGAGGCAGACGGTTCATTGGCCGGTGTTTCCTTTTCTGTTTCCGGAGTCGATTCGTCCTCAGGTTTGTTTTTTTTGTATAATCGATTCAATAGTCTTTGGAGCACGGTTTACCTCCAGTGCAGGTTGTGGCTATTCAGTGGTGACGGGTTCGTCTTTGCCCTTGAGGGCTGCATTCAGGGTGTGCCAGGCCAGCGTTGCACATTTGATTCGAGCAGGAAATTCCCGGACGCCAGCGAATACGGCGAGCTTGCCTACGGATGAGGTGTCGGGTGTCGAATCCATATCAGCGGTGACGAGGTCGTGAAACCGCTCGAAAAGGGATTCCGCCTCTTCGCGGGTTTTCCCTTTCAGGGCGTCGGTCATCAGTGAAGCAGAGGCTTTGGATATCGCGCAACCTGATCCCTGAAAGGAGAGGTCGGCAATTCTGTCTCCGTCCATTTTCATGTAAATATTGATGTGGTCGCCACAGAGCGGATTGAATCCTTCCGAGGAGTGGTTTGCATCTTCGAGTGCCTTGAAGTTTCTGGGGCTTTTGTTGTGGTCGAGGATGACCTGCTGATACA
>CAVOEZ010000209.1:0-6968 GCA_963694355.1 Latescibacteria bacterium UBA2968
CGATGTGACCAGCATCAACAACGGTACCGGATAGACCCGCCAGGGTGAATGTGATCGTTCCTTCTTCAATATTAGGTGCACCCAGCAGCGAAGCGATCCCCGAAATCGCGCTCGTATTGGGCGTAACCTTTGCCGCGTCGAATGAAAGGGTAAAAGCACCACCCAGTGCCGGACTGACTTCCTGATTATTGATCAACTCGATGACCACCTCGTCACCAGCTCTCACGCTCTTTTCGCGAACGCTCTGGTCGCCATTCGTGCTGTCAAGGTCCAGGCTCCATTCACCACTTCCTGCAGCGGGTGTCAGCGTCATCATTCCGCCGTCGCCACCGTCACCACCGTCACCACCGTCACCACCGTCACCAGGAATCATCATGTCATCCATACCGCGATCGCCGTCGGCGATTGTCATACTGTGCCACACCAGGGAGCCAAGAGGCTGGCTACCGGTCGAACCCGTGGCGGATGCGCCACCGGAGTAGGCGAAGTCGAACGGCTCGCCAGTTACGTCCAGAGGAAGTGGGTTTTCAATTTCAGAGGTGAGAATCTCTCCCACTTGTCCGGCATACCACGCCTCAACAGTTGCAAGGGGAGACGGCGGGCCATTAATAAAGTCGATGGCCTCAGAAATGTTTGTATCTCCGTGACCACCTGCATCTACCAACGCCTGGGCATGTTCATTGTAGTTTGCCGGTGCCCCGACAATTGAATCCGGGTAAGCTCCGGCCAGCGCTGGATCACTATAGAAATTGTTGTTACGCACATTCAGTATTTGGGTGGCGCCAGCAGCTGTGAGATCTTCGCCGAGTTCCCGGACCACTATTGCGTGTCCTTCCGCGCGGTGAGTACTGGTGCCTAATGGACCGACACCTGTGTAAACCACGTTTATGAACACATTGTTCGTAACATGCGCCTCGATGACTTCGGAGAGTTCTATTCCTTGCTGCCCAACGTTTACAAATGTATTGTGGTTGATGTCCGCATAATTAATCTTCCCACCACCATCTCTCAAAATGCTACTGGTAAGATTGTACCAGGTGCTATTTGAAATGACAAGCGTGTCGATTGGGTTTCCCCGATCGTCGATTCCACGACCGTTATTCGGGCTTTCTGGAATCCCAATGCTGCTGATAATCGAATCTGTGATAAATATCCGGTTATCGTCGTTGTCCAGACGGAAGGCAGACTGGCCGGACTTGTCCAGATGGCAGTCGTCAATCACGACACGCACACTGTCTGCACTTACACGCACAATACGAAGCAAGGTCGCGCCCAACTCATCCTGATTCGTCAGGTAGAGACCACGCAAAGTGATATCCGCTCTTGCACGGAAAGGCCGGGATGATTCACCACCAGTAGGGACACCCGGAATCAACTTCGGACGCGCACCATCGCCGTCGGCTGCAACAACCGTGAGTGGAAATCTGTTCTCGATGGAACCGTTCATTAGGTAGATTCCGCCTCGCTCCAAAACGTAAACCGTATTTGGATCTACTCTCTCACCTGTGCTGGTCGTGTCGCCATCAACTGCTGTATTCAACGTCCCGAATCCCGGGTCGACATTGACGGTCCGCTGTGCTACGGCAGAACCTGCAAGCCCAAGAATGAGCACCAGTGTGACGGACCATCCAAAGAAGCGAACACCTGACCGCATAGAAACCTCCAACGGTTAAGTATGGTGGGGAATAACTACTCGGCTTTCATAGGTCTCTTAAATCGCCCGGCAAAATAACACTTCAGAATACAATTTGCAAGAATCTTTTTGACCCATCCCGGGTCAATCAAAATTCATACCTGATTCCAAGATCGGCCGTCCAGCCGAAGAACTCCTCCTCTGTAGGGAACTGCCGACTTCCGAGAAACGCCCCTTCAGAGACATTGCTCAGATTATTCGCATTCCAGAAAAGGCTTACATTTCTTGTAACCTTTTGTTGCAGAGCCAGATCCTGTCTGAGAAATGTGTCTGTAAACCCATCCAGCTCGATTCGATTACCCACATTCTGCAGCGCTTTGCCCTGGTACATCAGGGAATATCGGGCGGAAAAACCCCTTTTTTCATACCCAATTGAAAGATTGGCGATATCGTCCGCCTGGTTGGGCATTCTGCCTACACGAAACGTATCGATGAGTGTGGGCCTGAACGGTGGGTTCGGGCTCCGAGGGCCGATCAGGAATAGTGGGTAAAACGTCTCAGATATGATGTGGGTGTAATTGAAGTGTAGAACGACGCCATCCCAAGGGCTTGGCAATGTCTTGAAATTCGTTTGCAGCTCAATCTCGTAACCCTTCACGGTGGTGTTTTCATCGGAATTGACGGGTGAAGTCAAACTGTATCCAAAGGTCCTTCCCGGTTCCTGGTTGCGCGTGCTCCGGATGTAATCAATTTTTTCCAGCCTCTTGTAAAATCCGCCAACGGTAAAAAGTCCCCGGTTGCCGTAGCATGACAGGAAAGCGTCATAGTTATAGGCACTGGTGTGCTTGAGATCCGGATTTCCTAATTCGACGGTAGCCTCGCCGGCACTAATTCTCTCCCAGGGTACCAGGTTGAAATAATTTGGACGGGACAGAGACTCGGTGGCTGCAAGTCTCACGTCGAACCAATCGGTTAGCCTAAATCGAAGGTGGACCATAGGCAGGGTTTCCACATAGCTTTTACTCCCCGTGGTATCAACCACCCCGAGCAGGCCACTTCCCCCCAATTGAACTGTTGCCGGCGAGCCAAAAATCCTCTTGTAGCTGGTTCTTGTGCGTTCAATCCGCACACCAGGTATAAAGAGCAGTCTCTTTCCCAAATTGATCTCCGCCATCACATATTGGGAAAAGATCCTTTCCCCGGCTTCGTAATCCTCAAGTTCTATTTCCGGTGCTATGGCATAGTGCTCCTTGAAGTCGATACCAAACTGGTTAACCCTGTCAACATCCAGAATCGGTCCAAACTCAAAACGGCCCTCTAGGAAATCGGTTGCGATGTCGGACGACGGAACAATGTAATTGGAAATCAGGATTCGCTGCTCTCTATCCAGGTCAAATAAATCGGGATTGGCCTTTCCAATATTATTGATCCCAAATGCGGAAGTTCGCCACCTCGTAATATCTCGCGTTCGTTTCTTCTTTCGATACTTCAATCCGCCTTTGAGGCTTCCAGACACATGTGCACCCAGATTGAAGGGAAGTTTCAGATCCAATTTTGCGGTAAGGTCACGGTCTTCCACGTCCAGGCTGTCGTAATTCGCGTCCTTGAAGAACGTCAGGTCCACGCGACTTTTCGCACCTGCAGGAATGACATCAGGTCCGCTGTTCTCGTCAAGGTTAGCGTTGAATGCAGCCAGCTCTCTGAAGGTTCCAGTGTGAGAAAATGGGACCTGCTGTGACGCTTTTGACAATGATGTTCGCCAATTGGTTTGGAGACGGCTAACCGTGTGCTGGCCGCTGAATGCGGCGGTCAACAACCGTGTATTCACTCTTCTATCCCTAATCTCATACTCTGTCCGTGCAGCGCCCAATCGGTATCGCTTCCTGCGACGCAGCTCGTCTCGTCGCGTCTCACTCCAGAAGCTGTTGAAGAGCAGGCTACCATTCTTAAGGTCTCGATCGACAGTAAGACTCGCGCCAAACCGGTTCCGCCTTTCCAACCGATCCACAAGATTTAGATTGTTGACACCAACAACTGCCCTGTCCTCACCTTCTCTTGCCTCCCTCACGAAAGAGTATCCCGCATTCAGCTGGTCGGAACTGCGGTCTGCGCGCTGGAAATTGCCCGTAAAAATGGCACCCAGTTCTTCATTCTCGCCAAATCTATTGCTGATCCCAAAGCTCCCTTTGAATTGCCCCAGCTCCCCTTCGTGCTGGTTGTATCCTGATTGTCCGCGGAAGTTCGACTGCAGTTCGGAGGGCGCACGTCTCATGACCAGGTTAACAGTACCGCCAATTGCATCTCCATCCTTATCTGGTGTAAGTGCTTTGAAAACCTCGATACCAGCAAGGGCGTCCGGTGAAATCATGCTGAGATCCACCGACCGATCTTCTGCATCGGTTGACGGAATGCGCTCGCCGTTCACGGTTATCGAGTTGAACTTTGGCGACAGCCCTCTCACCACCACTTTCGTTCCCTCACCTGCTTCTCTCTGGACTGACACGCCTGGCAGCCGGCCAACAGACTCGGCAGCATTCTGATCTGGAAGCTCCCGGATCTTCTCCGCCGAAACCACATTCACGATCGTATTCGAGGCAATCTGTTGATTGATCGCCGCCGCCTGCCCCTGGAGCTGAGCGGTTACCACGATTTCGTCACCTTCCAGGATTTGCATATGCATCTTGATTTCCAGATCTAGGGCGCTGCCAGGTTGAACCACCACCTCGATTCGGCTTGGCTCGTATCCGATATAGCTGGCCACCACGACCTGTTTCCCTGCGGGAACATTCGATATCCAGAATCTGCCGTCCAGATCTGATGTGGCTCCCACTGAGGTACCTTCCACACTGATGTTCGCGCTGGGAAGGGTTTCACCATTCGTCGAATCGACCACCGTACCAATGATCTGCCCTTTTCCTTGAGCAAGTACAGGAACAGAATCCAGACACCAGGATACCAGCACAAGGATCAAGGACATTCGCAGTACCAGCATTTATCCACCTTCCACTGTCACAGCGCCACTGGACGCCGACACCAAGATTACGTTGCCCGAGGTCAATTTCGAAACCAACAGATACGGACTAATTGCTTTATTGTCAAGTACTTTAACATCCTTTCGCATCCCAGAAGAATGAACACTACTTCCCATATCGAAAACCTGATACGTCCTACGTATCTCATCCCGGGAAGCCAGTAACCACGCGAAATCACTTGATCCTGTCAGGTGCTGAAACTAAATTACCCAACCTCAGTCACCAAAACAATACCGGAGAGCCATGTATGGACGGGATACATGATATGGGCGGGATGCACGGGTTCGGACCCGTTGTCCGCGAAGAAAACGAACCGATCTTCCACCACCCCTGGGAGGGTCGTGTCCTGGCGATCGTCAGAGCCACACCCATCCCCATACCCGGGGGGATGCGGAACAACATCGAGAATATGGATCCGGGCCACTACCTCACCTCCAGTTACTACGAAAAGTGGCTACACGCCCGGATCAAGGGCCTGGTTGATGCGGGGGCCATCACCGCTGAAGAACTCGAGGAACGCGTCGAGCACTTTCGGAAGAACCCGGACGCCGAGGTTTCGAGGAAAGTGGATGCGACGTTTGCCGAAAACACCCAGAAGGAATTGTTGAGCCCTCTCCCGATCGGAAAAAATGCTGGAATTGAGCCACGTTTTGACATCGGGAGTCACATCAAAGCAAAGAAAATCCACCCTGCCGGGCATACCCGCCTGCCCCGATATGTTCGAGGAAAACTTGGCCGGGTGACCCGATTCTACGGCATTCACGGCCTCCAGGACACCTTGCCTCCGGGGCAGCCACAACCCCTCGAACCTCTTTACCTGGTTGAGTTCAGCGCTGAAGAGCTGTGGGGCGAATCCGCGGAACCGAACGCTGTGCTCGCACTGGATATGTGGGAATCTTATCTGGAGCCGGCCTAATCGAATCCTGAGGAAGAAAAATGAGCCACGACCATAACCACCACGACCATTCGGATGCCGCCATTCGAACAAGAGCGCTGGAATCTCTGCTGGTCGAAAAGGGGATTATCTCCACAGACGCGATAGACGCCATCGTCAAGACCTACGAGGTAGACATAGGTCCGATGAACGGTGCACACGTCGTCGCCAAAGCCTGGACCGACCCTGAATACAAGAAACGGCTGCTGGAGAAAGGCACGGAGGCCATCGTCGAGCTGGGTTTCGAAGGCGCGGAGAAAGCTGAAATCATCGTCCTCGAGAACACCCCGGAAGTCCACAACGTAGTCGTCTGTACCCTTTGCTCGTGCTATCCCTGGTCGGTGCTCGGCCTCCCGCCCACCTGGTACAAATCCTACGCCTACAGATCCAGAGTCGTCCGGGAACCCAGAGCTGTCCTCGAGGAATTCGACCTAGAGCTGCCTGAAGAGGTAGAGGTCAAGGTCTGGGACAGCACATCGGACCTTCGGTATATGGTCCTACCGGAGCGACCTTCTGGAACGGATGATCTCACCGAAGAGGAGCTGGTTCCTCTGGTTAGCCGGGACTCAATGATCGGCGTTGCAAAAGTGGAGCCACCTATCTCTAAAGAGTAGGAGTTTACTCGTGAGCAAGCCTTTGGAATCCTCAATCTCCGAAATGCGTGGAGGAACCGCCTTACCGCGTAAAAATGGTGAGTTGGTATTCGAGAACCCTTGGGAGGCCAGAGCATTTGGCATTGCAGTAGCGCTCAATGAGCAGGGCACCTACCCCTGGCGTGACTTCAGCGCCGGCCTCGCGAATGAAATTGGGTCCGCAGAAAGTAGCAATGTCGACTCTACCTACTACGAAAGGTGGCTCGCCTCATTGGAGAGGCTGGCCATTGCCAAGGGCCTCATATCGGAAGACGAGCTTGAGCGCAAGACTCACGAGATTACCGAGGCGGACGACCACGATCACCCTGGCACTGAGCAATAGGTGCCCAATACTCGCTTAATATGGTAAGGTGACCCATGTCAATAGCAACTCAGGCCGCATTGCCGGCTCCGACGGAAAACCTCGAGACCGCAAAATCCGACATCGACGAATTCGGTTTCTGTCTATTGGAAAACGCCCTGGGACCGAGTCAGGTCACAGAACTGCGAACCAGATTGGTCGAGCAGGCCGGGGCGGAAAAGCAGAGGGGCCTTGCCTACGAAGACGGGGGAAAGGACCAGAATTGGGGTGCATTTCGTGATGCTGGTGGGCGTGTCAGATCTGAGGCCTTCACCGCAGAGAGCGGGGGCATAAATCAGCGGCTCTGGATGCTCGTAAACAAGGGTAAAGTGTTCCACCAGGTGCTCTCCAACGGAGGCGTCAGAGAAATTGTCTC
>CAVOEZ010000210.1:0-6954 GCA_963694355.1 Latescibacteria bacterium UBA2968
TCGACGCAGGGGTTGAGTCCATTGACAAACAGCAATTGAGAAGGGAGCGAATGTGCCAGAACAGAAAGCACCTTTAAACAAAATGAACACGTTGATTCTGACAAGCACACCACTGATTGCACTGACCGTTGTACCCTGGTATGGATACAGTGTAGGATATGATCTGTTTGAATGGAGCATGTTTCTCTTGTTCATGGGCTTGACAGGAATATCCATCACAGCCGGATATCACCGGCTTTGGTCCCACAAGTCCTATGATGCCCATTATCTGTGGGGTGCTTTCTGGGCAATCTGGGGAGCCTGTTCACTTCAAAACAGCATTCTTCACTGGGCTTCCGATCACAGATACCATCATCGGTTCGTAGACAAGGACGAAAGAGATCCCTATTCTGCCAAACGTGGATTCTGGTTTTCGCACATTGGCTGGATTCTGCGAAAGTACCCCAGTGGCGTAGACGACCATTCAAATGTAAAAGACCTTATGGAAGACCCGGTGGTTCGGTGGCAGCACAAACACTACTTACTCCTCGCGGTTTCGACAAATGTCTTCCTCCCGCTCTTTATCGGCTATCTGCACGGCAATCTCTGGGGCACGCTGCTCCTGGCCGGGGTGTTGCGTCTCGTCCTCAATCATCATTTCACCTTCCTGATCAATTCCCTCGCGCACATCTGGGGTGATCAGGAGTACGATGCCGATAACACGGCGCGCGACAGCCATCTGCTGGCCTTCTTCACATATGGAGAAGGGTATCATAATTATCACCACAGATTTCAGTGGGACTATCGGAATGGGATCAGATGGTGGCATTTTGATCCCGCCAAATGGCTGATCAGTATAGGTCACTGGCTGGGCATCTGCTATGGGTTGAAGAAACCATCCGAGTTCAAGATCGAGCAGGCCCACCTGAGGGTCGAATACAATCGTGTGGTCGCCACTACACAACCATCGATTCGTGAGCGTCTCGAAGGCAGTTATCTGAAACTGAGCGCCGCCCTGGAAGACCTGGCCTCTTTACAAAAACAATCTGATCTGGAAGATGGTGCACAACCTGTGCAGGCTGAGAAGGTCAAACGCTACGAAGAATTGAAATCAAATATCATGCATCTGCGCCAGGAATGGCAATCCCTCACTTCGGACGTCGCTGTCTGAGCGATCGGATACGTATGTAAAAAGGCCCGCCATTTGGCGGGCCTTTTTTTGTTTTTCAGGAACACCTTGTCAGGATTTCACTTCCTCGAAGATACCCTCGCGTCCTGCGAAGTCTTTTTGTCGGTTGGTCTTAGTTCGGAAGAAACTGAATCTTTTCACCGGGGCCAAATTACGCCGCCGACCGGGATAGGTGTGAATGCGCGTAACCGGATGACGCTCCATACCCAACGAGATTTTCAACCAGGTTCCCAGAGCGAACTGTGCCATAATCGGAGCCCCAAGGATAAGGAGCCTACCGGGCCAGGTAGAATGACGAAAGATGCGGACCAGCAGGCCGCAAAACTTCGCTCTGTTGCGAAGGCTGATCCGGGGCCCGAGGATTACGACGGGTAATAATGCAAGTCCGGTGGAAGCCTTCCGTCTGAAATACTCGGCCTTCTTCTTCAGGTGTGGATTGGGATGAGACTTCAACTTCAGCCAACCGTTTAATTTGACCTCACAGACCCTGACCACAGATGGACCCAGCAACTCAAAATCCCGGTTGTAAAGATCCAGCTGGATGGCTTCGATTTCATCCCGCCTCAGAAACGGGTGCTTAACCATTGCAGCGAAACCTGTACACTTTCGATAATAGGCCATCCTGTCGCTCTTCAGATCCTCATGCATGAGATCCATTTCCATCACCTTCTCGTGGAAGGGCGTCCCCTTTATTGGACCGTAAATCAGGAACTGACACAGGGCAGGCGAATTCGACATCAGACCTTCGAACTCGCGCTCAACGATATCATCAGATTGGTAGGGAATCCCTACGATCATTGATGCGAGTACTGTGATTCCATGATCCTGGAGCTCGCGTATCTTCTCATCGATATCGTCCCCATCGTGCTTGGAGTAGCCCGATTCCTTTCCTTCATACCCGATCCACACGCCATCGATGCCCATCTCCAGCAATTCGTCATACGTATACTGGCTGAGCGCCTTCGCAGACGCGAAACAAAATGCCGAGAACTCGGATCGTTCCTCTCGACACCGTTCCAGGAAGGCGCGCCCTCGCTTTTGGTTCAGCAGAAAATCCTCGTCCAGGATCGTTGTCGCAATCCCTGGATAGTGATCCTGATACCGCGCAAGGACACGATGGATCGAATCGCCGGACGGCAGTAGCCGGATATGCTTCCGCTTGAAATAGTGTGATGTGGAACAGAAATCACAGCCATTGGGACAACCCAGCCCCGCGAAAACCATACCTGTGTGTCCAACTGGAATACCGAACAGGCGCAAGCGGCTTCGGATGTCCGGGTGCCGAAACTCATCGATGGATATGGATGGCTCACCCAGATATCGCCGCATGAAAGTAACACCCTCTTCCCGACAGATCGCGTCACAAAAAGGAAGGAGCTCCTCATCGGACATAACCGTCCCATAGCCGCCAAGAACAATTTTTGTTGAAGGCGCATGGGTTCGAATCAACTCACACATCACCATGGCGTGGTGAACTGTCGAAAGGGCAAAACCGATGCCAATCACATTGTAGCCCTTTCCGATCTCCTTGACAAAAGTTCGTTTCGATGGATAATGCAGAACAACGGTGGGAGTGTCCAGATTTTCGGCAATATAATCCAAAGCATACTGAACGTGAACAACACGGGGTGAATAGATATGCTGGCTGCGTGTAACCTGTCCGTGCAGCAATTCATAGCCAACCGACTCCGCGTCACCAACCGAAGGTCCGATGGGTTTGCAGACAGACGTCAAGAGCACTCTTTTTTGGCTCATAGTCTCCTATCTGTTCCGACTTCCGGGACGCGCAGAGAACCTGCCCGATAACCTGCCGGAAAGCGCATGTTCCTCGCCGTGGCCCGTGAGTCATATCGTCCTGAAAAAGGGGACCTGGTATGCGCAGATCCCCGAAGGATGTGATATTCAGGAATTGCATGGCAATTTGAAAAACGCAAACAGAGTGCCAATGCCGCAAATACCTGACATTCACAGATAAGATACCATTTGACAACATTTTATGAGGTACTGGATCAGAGCATTTGGATGCGAATGGGACCAGGCAGTCTCAAAGGCAGGACAAGTACGTCACACCTGGCGTAGGCAGATCGAATCACGGCGGAGAAATATTAGAATCGGAATATCGATTCAGTTTTCGGTGCTGCGACGAATCGCCTGAATCACCTGATCCAGACGTTGGAGGAAGTGCGATCGATCGCGATCCCCGAACGGAGGAGGCCCTCCGGTCATGGTTCCCATATCTCGAACGTGGGACATCAGCTCCTGATTGGCGAGTGCCTCAACGATCGACTCCGACGTGAACAGGCGCCCTCTGGGACTTAATACGGAAACGGAGTTTTTCACGCATCTTGCGGCCAGCGGAATATCCGCCGTTACCAGAATATCATCCGCCACGGCCTGCTCCGCAATCCAGTCATCCGCCGCGTCAGGATGGTCGTCTACGACCCGTAACTCGAGCCAGGGCTCGGTGGGTGTGCGCATCCAGGAATTGGCAACGAGAATGACATTCAGCCCGTAGCGTTTGCCAACGCGGTACACTTCCTTTTTTACAGGACACGCATCGGCGTCAATATAGATTACGGACAAGGAAAATCCCTTTCTAATGATCGGTCACGCTGAATGCTCAACAGGATCCGCCTCCTGCATCGACGCATAGGGGAAATCCCCACGTTCGCGGTACGGCCGTTACCATTCAGCGCGGATACAAGCCACGCATTGAAAAAAAACGTGTTTCGCGTCACGCTCATAAACCTCGAATGTGATCTTCGCCCGCGATAACAACTCTCCTTACGGAACCTGACCGCAAACCCATTGCCTGACTTGTCGACCTTCACGCCCGACCCCGTATGAGACTACTTCATGTTTGAATTGAGAAAATCTCTGAATCGGATCGTTTCGGAAACATTGTCACATTCGTTGCAGTGCTCCCAATCGATCCACACGTACTCAATTCCGATCCAACCCTTGTAATTAACTTCATCCATCACCTTAAGCACACGTCTGTAATCGATCGTACTCTTGTCGAAGGTCTCCTGAAGACGTCCTCTTCTCGCACCCCTTGTGTGGAAGTGACTCGCAAACTGGATCAGCGGTTCAGCCGCTTTATCCGAAAGACCCGCACGTGCAAAGTGGGTGTAATCCAGTGTCAGTGTCAGTCCCGGCACCGAGCGAACCAGTCTCTCCGCCGATTTCGGGCGCGGAGCCAGAGATCCCACATGCGCCTCGACACCCAGCGTGATTCGGTGTTGCTTCGCCGCCTCCACTCGCCAGGAAAGCTCATCCACCGCGCGCGAGAAAGAATCCGACGTGCGCTCCTCAGGAAAATTCACACCAGGAAGAATCGTCACGTGCCGACTGCCCGTTGCTGAAGCATAGTCGAGTGTTTGGAGAAACCACTTTCGCGCCCTCCCACGACGCCTCGAATTGGGATGATTGATGGCATAGGGCACGAATTCCGGTGCTGTTTGCAGAAAAATATCAGCTGCCTTCAATCCAGTATCATCCAGTTTCTTTTTCAATCTGAGGGCCGAGCGCTCGACACTCTTAAACTCCTTCGACGGCCAGAGGTGAGATCGGCCTTCGAACAATCCGATGTCCACACCTCTAAACCCGAGTAGGGCGATCAGTCCCAGGGACTGCTCGTGGCTCATCAATGGAAACGTGAAATCCGCGCAAGCAAGTTTGTACTTCATCGATCCTCCATAAAACGGGTACTGCCTCCCGTGTCCCACTCAGCCGCCGCAATGTATCCGCCATCTACCACCAGCGATGTTCCGGTAATCCCGGCCGAGTCTTCACAACTCAAATACAGAATCGAACGGGCGATATCCTCCGGCGAAAGAGCGACTCCGGTAGGCACCCGTCTGAGTCGGTTGGACAGTGCGGCGTCCGCATCACCTGTCTTGCTCAGGTGATAACGAAGCATCGGCGTATCCGTGATCCCGGGGCAAACACAGTTGCACCTGAGGCCATCTGCGGCGTAATCCAGGGCAATCGATCGGCTCAATCCAAGAACCGCATGCTTTGACGTGATATATGCAGGCGTCTGGGCCTGACCAATGAAACTCCCCACCGAACCGATATTGACCACGTAACTTCGGTCATTCGCCTTCAAATAATCGAGTCCGTATTTGATTGAAAAATAGATCGACTTCACATTTACACCCATCAACCGATCCCAGTCCGCTTCATCGTAGGAATCCAGCGGACCCACGTGAACGACCCCGGCACAATTCACAATGATCTTCAGACCCCCGTACACCTCGGCCGTTCTCGCAATCGACCTGGCAACCTCCTCCCCGCACGAAACGTCACAATGCTGGTAGCACGCTCGCCCGCCCGCTTTCTCGATCTGCCTGGCAATCTCCTCACCGGCCTCATCCTGGATATCGGCAAGCATCACGGACGCGCCTTCTGCGGCGAACAGCTCGGCTGTCGCCTGCCCCATACCGGAAGCACCGCCGCTGATCCACGCGACCTGGCCCTGCAATCTGCCTTCACTCATCTGATTTCCGCCTGATTCTGACTACAAGATCGTGATTGAATTCCGGGAGTTCCAGAGTGCGGTCCGTACCACCTTCTATCTCAAGTACCGGCGAGTAGACGCCGGACACGGGAGAATAGCAGGACACGCCGAACGAACCCTTCGGGAGATCGAATCTGATTTCACTCTCGATCGTCGTGCCGCATCCAGGTTCATCCACCTCTCTCGCATCGGCCAGATACACGCAATAGTCCTGGTCTTCCACCCCGAACACCGAGACCACCACGTGGTCTGGACACTGCTTCAGCCAGTCTTTCAGCGGCCTCGCCTTGACCAGATCGATCGAATGGATAAAAGTAGAAAGGTGTTCGAACCACAGGCGAATGCCCTTTTGCGAAGCGGGTGTTCCCGTCTCCGTATACGGCGTGATCGAGAAATCGATCATGTCATAGTGAGCCCCGCAGAAAAGTGTCGTCCACGCGCGTTTTCTGTGAACGGTCCACCCTTCTGGTTCCTTGTACTGAGTAGCCGCATTGTCTTCGTCGTAATTCAGCGGCTTGCTCTTCTTGTAGGCCGCCAGGGCGAAATCCCGCACCGCCTCGAGCTTGAGCTGTTTGGACATGAATTCGCCCAGCTCATAACGATTGCCATCGCAACTCGTATTCGGCAGAGGGTGAATATTCACCACATCGAAATCCATCTCGTGGAACGAGAGCTCACTCGGCTGATCGAAAGGCCTGATCGTCATCGCCTCCTGTCCAGCCACCAGATGCTGATTTGGAAGATCCTTTTCGGTATCTCGGATAAGGGTGATCAACTGTCTTTGCCAATCGTTCACCTCATCCGCCTGTGGTAGTCCCTCACCACCTGGAAAGTGACATGGCTCATTGCAGATCTCATAGATCACATTCCTATACCGATTCGTCTCCTGCAGAATTTTCCTGGCGTGAGCCTGCTGCCAGCGCCATAGTTCATCCCATCGGGTCGTCATGTAGTCCTGCCACAAAATGGCCGGCTCCGGGTCCATCGTCACATTGTTGTTCGGGTTCAACGGGTTGAGCGACCACACGACATCATTGTAGGTATTGCTGAACAGCACCACTTCCACAACAATCCCATACGCCTCAGCCAATGACAGAAAGCCATGAAGTCGATCGAAGTATTCCGGATTCCACTGTTCCAAATCGAATACGGGTTGTCCATCCAGTGCAACACCGGGCCCTGTTCTCACGAATGGGGTCACAAAGTCCGGCGACTCTGGTTTACAGGTGGAATACGGATTCACAGCAGATTGCAGTTCCCTGAA
>CAVOEZ010000211.1:0-6953 GCA_963694355.1 Latescibacteria bacterium UBA2968
CATCTACCTGGGTGCCATCGGTCATCCCGATGTCAAACCGGGGATCCTGGAAAAAGGGATCTTGCTGCGGGCACGCTTCGAACTGGACCAGTATATCAACCTGCGCCCGGTAAAGCTCTATCCCAATGTGGACTGTCCACTCAAGGACAAGACCCCGGAGGACATCAACTTTACTGTGGTACGCGAAAATACGGAAGGACTCTACGCGGGCGCCGGCGGCTTTCTCAAAAAGGGAACACCCGATGAGATCGCCGTACAGGAATCCATCAATACACGCAAGGGCGTTGAGCGCTGCCTGCGTTATGCCTTCGAATACACGCAGAAACACAGTCGCAAGAACACACTCACTTTGTGCGGCAAAACGAATGTGCTCACATTCGCCTTCGACCTCTGGGAGCGAACTTTCAACGAAGTCGGAGAGGCCGACTACCCCGATGTGAAGCGGGACTATGCCCACGTAGATGCCATCACCATGTGGATGGTCAAGAACCCCGAGTGGTTCGACGTTGTCGTAACAGACAATATGTTTGGTGACATCATCACGGATCTGGGCGCTATGATCCAGGGTGGAATGGGTGTGGCGGCAGGCGGCAATATCAATCCCGAAGGTGTTTCGATGTTCGAACCCATCGGCGGATCGGCGCCCAAGTACACAGGACAGGGTGTCATCAACCCGGTGGCCGGCATCGCAGCTGCCCAGATGATGCTTGAAACCCTGGGAGAAAACGAGGCGGCCGCATGTCTCGAAACAGCTATCATCGATGTGGTAGGAAATAAACTGAAAAGTATGTCGGCAGGAAAAATGGGCTTCAGCACTTCAGGCGTTGGTGATCTGATCGCTGAAGCGGTCGCCAAATCATAGGTCGATTGGCCAGGATTCTGTTATGAAACATATGAGAACAAGATTTGCGAGGTGGAAACACCCGGGCGGTTTTTGCCGCCCGGCAGGCATTGGGTTGAGCTGGGGATCAGCCGAAACTGGATCACTGTGCTGAGAAACACGTGCGAATGGTCGCACACTGCTCGATTCATTGTTTGAGGAGTACACCATGTCGAATACTGTTCAAATCTACGACTCAACCCTGCGTGATGGTGCACAGGCCGAAGGCATCTCCTTTTCAGTTGATGACAAGCTGAAAATCGCCGCGCGTCTGGACGATCTTGGTGTGCATTATATCGAAGGCGGATGGCCGAACCCGACCAACCCGAAGGATCTCGAATTCTTTATCCGGGCATCAGAGAGCACCTACAAGAATGCCAGAATTGCGGCATTCGGAAGCACGAGAAGGGCGAACAATCTCCCGGAAGACGATGCCATTCTGAATACCCTTTTGGACGCCGGAACCGATATCGTAACGATCTTTGGCAAGTCCTGGGAATTGCACGTCACGCACGTGCTCCGGGCAACACCTGAGGAGAATGTCCAACTCATCCAGGACTCCGTGGCCTACCTCAAGCAGAATGGTCGCGAGGTGGTCTACGACGCCGAACACTTTTTCGACGGGTATAAGGCCGATTCTGGTTATGCCCTGGAGACCCTGCTTGCAGCTCAGGAAGGGGGCGCTTCCATCCTTGTGCTCTGTGACACCAACGGTGGAACGCTGCCCCTGGAACTCCCTGAGATACTCACCCGCGTAAAGGAACAGATCACGATTCCATTCGGAATCCATACCCACAATGATTCGGGTGTCGGTGTAGCCAATTCACTGGTGGCTGTGGAAATGGGCGCGATCCAGGTGCAGGGTACCTTCAACGGATATGGCGAACGGTGCGGCAACGCCAATCTCTGTTCCATTATCCCGGCCCTCGAGCTCAAACTTGGGAAACATTGCATTGGCGCCGAGAACCTGGAGCGGTTGATGGACTTCTCCAGATTCCTGAGCGAAATCGCGAATGTCTTCCACGATCATCGCCAGCCATTTGTAGGCCAGAGTGCCTTTGCGCACAAAGGGGGCGTGCACATCGACGCAATGGTGAAAGAGCCCGCCACCTACGAACATTGCGACCCCGAACGGGTTGGCAACGAGCGCCGCTATCTCCTTTCCGAACAATCCGGCGGCGCAACCGTTGCGGCAAAACTCGATCATCTCATCCCCGACCTGGACAAGCGGCACCCCGCCGTTCAGGATCTGCTCCAGAAGATCAAGACCCTTGAGCACGAAGGGTATGTCTTCGAGGGAGCGGAAGCCTCATTTGAAATCCTGGCCAGAAAAGCGCTCGGCACATTCGACGAGCCGTTCAAGCTGATCAGCTTCCGGACCATCAACCGCAAGACAGACGACAATGTAGATGTCGAGGCCATCGTCAAGATTGAAATCGATGGGCAGGTCTACCATACCGTTGCCGAGGGAGATGGGCCCGTAAATGCCCTGGACGCAGCCCTCCGGCAGGCCCTGGAACAGGTCTACCCCAATTTGAAAGAGGTTCACCTCGAAGACTATAAGGTGCGCGTACTTTCAGGCCAGGACGGAACGGCCGCACGTGTCCGGGTGCTTGTGGAGTCGTCCGATGGTCACCGGGTGTGGAATACGGTCGGGGTATCCGAGAATATCATCGAGGCCAGTTGGTATGCCCTCGTCGACAGTCTTAGTTACAAGCTGTACAAGGATAATATCGCGGCACAGGGAGACGGTTCAGAAAAGCAGATACAGGTTCAGTAAATCTCGATCCGCACCCCGAACGCTGGGCTTGCGGATCCTTCAATGAGAACTTTGATGAACATCACATCACGCAGAATCGAACGATTGCCACCTTATGTGTTTGCTGAGGTGAATGCCCACAAAATGGAGCTCCGGCGACGGGGTGTTGACATTATCGACTTAGGAATGGGTAATCCGGATCAGCCCACGCCGCAGCACATCGTGGACAAACTTGTGGAAGTCGCTGGGGATCCCAAGAGCCACCGGTATGCACCCTCGCAAGGGATGCCGGCCCTCAGAAATGCCATTGCGCGTCATTACAAGCGGCGCTTCGATGTCAGTATAGACCCGGATACGGAAGCCATCGTCACCATCGGTTCCAAGGAAGGCCTCGCCCATATTTGCCTGGCTTTACTGGATCCGGGCGACCTGGCAATCGTTCCGAATCCAGCCTATCCGCTCCATCTCTATGGGGTAGCAATAGCCAATGGAAATGTGGTGAGTCTGCCGCTGCGAGCGGAGAAGGATTTCGTCCCAGAAATTCAGGAGATCACCCGGGAGCTCTGGCCCAAGCCGAAAATAATGATTTTCAATTTCCCGCACAATCCTACCACGGCAACGGTCGATATCGAGTTTTTCGAGGAGATCGTGGACTTCGCAAGGCGTCAGAACATCATCGTGATTCACGATATGGCCTATTCCGATATCGTCTTCGATGGGTATCAGGCCCCCAGCCTCCTTCAGGTAAAGGGAGCAAAAGAGGTGGGCGTGGAATTTTATACCATGTCCAAGTCCTATAATATGGCGGGTTGGCGCGTAGGATTCTGTCTTGGAAACCCGGAGGTCATAACGGCTCTGCGCACCATCAAGCATTATTACGACTATGGTGTCTTTACCCCCATTCAGATAGCTGCCGTGGCGGCCCTGGACGGGCCTCAGGATTGCGTCCTGCAGGCGGCGGAAACCTATCGAACCAGAAGGAACACCCTGGTCGAAGGCCTGAATCGAATTGGCTGGCCGGTCCCCTCCCCCAGGGCGTCTATGTTCGTCTGGGCGGCCATTCCGGAGAAGCATCGCCATCTGGGCTCAATGAAATTCGCTCTGAAACTGATGGAGGAAGCTGAAGTCGCCGTGTCCCCCGGGATCGGCTTCGGGGATATGGGCGAAGGATATGTGAGGATTTCTCTGGTCGAAAATGAGCACCGAATCAGGCAGGCGGTCAGGAATATCAAGAAAGTGCTATTCTAGAGAGGTATCGCGTGAAGGTCTCCGAAGATACATTTATTACACCGAAGGGGTTCACTGCTTCAGGGGTTGCTTGTGGCCTTAAGCCCGATGGCCAGAAGGACCTCGCCGTGATCTTTTCGGCTACACGTGCCGCAGCAGCGGGTGTGTTCACGACCAATCGTGTGGAGGCAGCGCCTTTACAGATCAACAGGGTGCATCTTGCAGACGGTTATGCGCGTGCGATCGTTGTCAACAGCAAGAATGCGAATGCCTGCACCGGAGAACGGGGCCTGGCGGACGCGGAAAAGACCGCGAGCATTGCCGCTGAAGGGCTGGGGATTGATCCGACGGACGTTCTGGTTAACTCCACCGGTGTCATTGGTGTCCCTCTGCCAATGGAGCACCTCGAACGCGGCCTGCCAATAGCCCAGAGTGAACTCAGACCCGATGGCTGGGATGATGCCTCACAGGCCATCATGACAACAGACACGGTCCCGAAAAGAGCCTCTGCCGCGGTCACCATCGATGGCAAAGACGTCACACTGTGCGGAATCGCAAAGGGTGCGGGTATGATTGCGCCGAAGATGGCCACAATGTTGGCCTTTGTGGTCACCGATGCCGCGGTTTCACCGGACACACTTAAAATGTGCCTTGGGCAGTCCGTTGGCCGGTCGTTCAACTCCATCACTGTAGACGGGGACATGAGCACCAACGATACGGTTCTGGTCCTTGCCAATGGTGAAGCTGGGAACAGACCCGTGTCCGGCGAATCCCTCAGCGTGTTCCAGGAGGCCCTGGACGCCGTTTGCATCAGCCTCGCCAAACAGATCGCGCGCGATGGTGAAGGTGCCACGAAACTCATTACCATCAGTGTTTCAGGAGCCGCCTCGCCGCAAGATGCGAAGACGGTCGGTCTCTCCGTGGCCAATTCCAGCCTCGTTAAAACGGCGGTCTTCGGGAGAGATCCCAATTGGGGGCGAATCCTTTGTGCCATCGGGTATTCCGGGGCGCCCATCGACCCTCAGCTCGTAACCGTATCGATGGCCGGCATTCCGATCTACGGCAATGGGTCCGGAATCGCCTTTGACAACGCGGGGGCCATTGAGGCCCTCTCCAGTGCAGATATCCACATCGAGATCGACCTGGGTCAGGGTGAACATCTGGCAACGGTCTATACCTGCGATCTGACATACGACTATGTCCGGATCAACGCAGAATACACCACCTGAACCGGAACTGGACTATGGCCGCTTCACCCTACTCAGATCGGGTGCTGAACACCGGTGAGTCACTCACGGTGGCCACCTTCGCCCGAATAGGCGAAATGAGGCGCCAGGGCGTCGAATTGATCTCCCTTGTGGCAGGCGAACCAGATTTCGATACGCCCGAGAATATCAAGAACGCCGCCATAAAGGCCATTCAAGACGGCCATACCAAATACACATCACCTGCGGCCGGCCTCCTTGAACTGAGGGAGGCCATTGCCGAGAAACTCCTGATAGACAATCGCCTGGCCTACGACCCTTCGCAGATTGTGGTCACCTGTGGAGCCAAACAGGTCATTTTCGACGCAATCGTGTCTCTGATCAACCCGGGCGACGAAGCGATCATTCCGGCACCCTATTGGGTCAGTTATGCCGATCAGGTGCGTCTGATGGGGGGCGAACCCGTGATCCTGCCCACAACAGCGGAATCCGGGTTCCGGATATCACCCGAGCAGTTGCAGGGTGCCATTGGGCCGCGCACAAAGTTCGTACTTTTCAACAGCCCCTGCAATCCCACGGGCGAGGTCTACACATCTGAAGAGTTGGAGGCGCTTTCCAAAGTCATCGCAGCAGCGGGCATCTTTGTGATCTCCGACGAGATCTATGAAAAAATAATTTATGATGGCGTGACCCATACATCGATCGCTTCTTTTGATGAAGAGGTGAAAGAGAAGACGATGGTGGTGAACGGGTTTTCCAAAGCCTATGCGATGACGGGCTGGCGCGTCGGGTATGGTGCTGGTCCCCCCGATCTGATGAAACTTGTCGCGAAGGTGCAGAGCCAAGAGACCACCAACACGTGCACCATTTCTCAACACGCCGCCCTGGAGGCCCTGAAGGGGCCGCAGGACAGCGTGGAAGAAATGCGGCTTGCTTTTCGGGCCCGCAGAAATCTCATCTTAGAGCGCCTCAACCGAATGCCAGGGGTCTCCTGCAGAAATCCGCAGGGTGCATTTTATGTATTCCCCGATATTTCCGAGTTGTTATCCGGTGATATTGTCAGTGACTTCGACCTGTTCGAGTTATTTCTTTCGGAATGCAAGGTGGGCTGTGTTCCGGGCAGCGGATTTGGCAACGGCAATCACCTTCGTTTTTCATATGCCACTTCTGAACAACAGATCGAGACCGCGATGGATCGGATAGAAAAGGTTGCGGCTCGTCTTTAGTCGTTCACGACGCACAGCGTTTTTTTCTTTCAAGAATTTGAGAATCCCTTTCCTGAAGGCTTGAAACCCTATGAACAAGAAAGCATACCTCGATTTCGAGCGTCCACTTGCCGATCTGGAGGAAAGAATGGACGCTTTGAAGGCTCGGGCAGAATCGGAGAATATCGATTTGGCCTCTGATTTGGCCAAACTCGAGGAAGAAGCCAAAAGCATCGAGCACAATATTTACTCGAATCTGACTCGGTGGCAAATATATCAAGTGGCACGCCACCCGCTGAGACCCTATACGCTGGATTACATCAATTTGCTGCTGGACGATTTTGTCGAGTTGCACGGCGACCGGGGATTCCGTGATGATCCAACCGTAGTCGGGGGTTTCGGATTACTGAACCAGCAGCCGATACTTGTAGTAGGAACGCAAAAAGGCCGAAATACCAAAGAAAATATCCACAGAAACCTGGGGATGGCCCATCCTGAGGGCTACCGCAAAGCCCTGCGTCTGATGAAACTGGCTGAAAAATTCTCGCGTCCCATCCTCTGTCTCATCGACACGCCGGGCGCCTGGCCGGGGATCGGATCCGAAGAAAGAAGCGTTTCAGAAGCCATCGCCCGTAATCTGTTCGAGATGTCCACACTCCGCACCCCCATCATTGTTG
>CAVOEZ010000212.1:0-6953 GCA_963694355.1 Latescibacteria bacterium UBA2968
TGACTGATCGAGAGCGACCGCAGATTCACCCCCACATACACCAAGCCCATCTCGAGCAAATCCGGTAAGGAACTGGAGCGACTCGATGTCAAGAACCGGGAAGTGCTTCCGAAAGATATTGAGGGCAGGATCATCTCAGAACTAACGGATCTGGCTCCGGATTCCGATGGAGTGATCGTTCTCGACCAGGTCCAGGAACAGGATTGTGGAGTTGTCACTTCGCGTGTCAGGGAAGCCCTTGCAGAGATCGCCATGTCCAGCCCGAACACCATCTTCTTCGCGGACTCCAGAACAAGAATCGGCCAATTCCGACAGGTCATCACCAAACCAAACGCCCACGAGGCCGTACGAGCTGAATACCCGGACTTCGAAAAAACGCCAGAACTGCCACTTCTGGAGAGTTGCATACGCTCATTCTCGAAGCGAATATCCCGGCCGGTCTATATCACCCTCGGGGCAGAAGGTATCCTCTGCGATGATCTGGAATCCGTCCATCACATACCCGGAATTCCGGTCTCTGAACCCATCGATGTTGTGGGCGCGGGCGACAGTACCTCGGCCGCAATCGTTTCCGCGTTATGTGCAGGCGCCTCATATCTAAATGCCGGCATGCTGGGTGTATTGGTGTCTTCGATAACCATTCAGCAATTGGGTACAACGGGTACTGCCAAGCCTGAAGAGATAATGGCCAGATTTATAGAAGTTGAACACCTACTATAGATTTCAAGTTAGCCGATGGCAATGCCGGCCAATCGTGAAACCGGTTGAAATCTCCCCGAAAACCTTTCTGGTGCCTCAATGCGACGTCACCATATCTCTGCCCGAATTCACTGTATTCCTTGTGACCCCCGGTTTTTCCCATTGCTGCTAACCATCCTTCCGATCCTGTTTCTTTTTTTTTCCCAACCTCTGCTTGCCGTCGATGCCCCTCCGATCATTCGAAACATCTCAATTGTAGGCAACACCAGAACGCTTGAGTCCACCATTGTCAGAGAACTCCTGTTCCACGTGGGTGAACCCCTGGACTCGAGCATCGTAGCCGAAACGTCCAGAAATCTGCGACAACTTTTCTTTTTGGGGAATGTGGAGATCCGCACCCGGACCGAAGGGAGTTACGCGGACATCATCGTATCTGTGAAGGATCTCTATGCTCGCGCCCTCACGCCTTCACTTTCCGGTGAGCCTGGTGAGTTGAGCTACGGTCTTGTTGCAATGGACTACAATTTCCTGGGACGTGGCCAGGTGATTCAGCTTTCGGTAGGTCACGATGCCATTTCCGGAAACTGGGGAGAAGCCTATCTCAGAATACCAAGGATCTCGGGTTCCCGGCACCGATTGACGGCCAACCTGAATGTGGGTCAGGAAGGCCATGACATATGGGGGACCCTGTCGCATCCCTTTTATGCGCTTTCTGTTCCCCTTTCGTACGGTGTAACTGCCTATACGCAGGAAAGGATCCAGCGCCAGTACCGTCGCCAGATCCTCACACGTAAATACACCGACCGCCTGGATGGGGGCAGTATTTGGCTCACTCGTTCGTACGGTACGGCAACCAAACTCAGGCCAAATATCCGGATCGCACTGTCAGAAAGAAAATTCTCACCGGTGGGTGGTTTCTCCTACGCCCCGCAATCTCGACAACGTGTCCTCCCCAGCTTCGGTCTGACAGTCTGGCGACCTAAATACGAACAGGCGTATTTCGTGATGGGACTGGGTCGTGCCGAAGATCTTCAGATTGGAAGCTGGATGACTGCACGCGTTGGTCTTTCACATAAAGGACTTGGTTCGGACCGGTCCTTTTCCTTCTATCAGGTGGATATCGTTCCACGTTTCAAACCTGCATCCCGAACATATGTATTCGGTAGTTTTTCCTTGAGTTCACGCCGGATGAATGGAGGATATGCGAATCTTTTCGCAACAGGGTCTGCGCGAATCTATACGAGAATTGGTGAACGCCACTCTGTGGCATTAAGGGTCCAGGGGGATGCGTTGAGCCGTCCGGAAGACAGCAGCCAGTTTCTTCTTGGCAGTCTCCGGGGACTGAGAGGGTATACGATAAGACGTTTTGACGGGATCCGCAGACTGTTCGCAAATCTGGAGGCGAGACCTACCGTTAAGCGACACGACCTGTTTGTACTGGCCGCAGCCCTGTTTCTAGATGCAGGTACTGCCTGGACGCCCGGTGTCGATTCCCCCGAATTGAACCTTGCCGCCGGCATCGGAACGCGTATAAGTCTGACTCGCCTCTACAATACACCCATTCTTCGTGCAGACGTCGGATATGGATTTCGAGACCGGACGCTCCAGCTCACCGTAGGGATGGGCCAATACTTCTAATAAAAAAGGGACACGAAATATCGTTGCCGAAATCACTCGGTCGCAACGCCACGCAACTCCGCAATCGTCTTCCTCGCATAATCCACTCCGGGACCATCCGCGTGGGCTCTAATATATTCCTGAAGGAGAGTGATCGCCGCCTCGACCCCGTTCAGGGCCTTGATCGAATATGCCATATCTCTGTATGTCGGGTAATACTCAGGACTGAGATCGCGTGCCCGTTCGAACAACTCAATCGCCTTTTTGTGATCCTGCTTCAGATATGCAAAATAGAGTCCGTAATAATAGTATCCCTCCCGGTCATCCGGATACAATTCGGTAATCAGTCGGTAATTCTTTTCGCACGCATCGTAGTCTTCATCGAACCATGCCAGATTTCCCTTGTAGATCAGAGATTCCTTGCTGATCCCACTGAACCGATGCTTGTACTTGAGCGACTTCAGTCGATATACTTCCGAGGCCTCGTGCTCCTTTGAAAAAGAATAGGCGCACGCGATAACCGAATAGGCCAGTGCGAAGTTGGTATCGATCTCGGTTGCCCGGATCATCATTTCTATCCCCGGATGAAACACGCCGCTTTGATACAGTTCGAACCCTTGAAGGAATTGTGAATAGGCTTCCAGAGAGGTTGTTGTCAACTCACCCACACTGACGATTTCGTGAGGTGTGGTCTCCTGGATCTGGAGTTCAGCAATCAGTTTTCTCTGAAACCGGTGACACAGCGAATCCACGAGCGAGCCAAGGATACTCGCTTCGGTCAGGCCCTTGAGCTGGATGGCAGAAAGCAGTTTTTCATTCTCAATATCATTCAAATTTGCAGACAGCACGAACTGATTTCCCAGCTTTGTTAGTGTTCCGGAAACCAGAAAACGCCCGTTAGCACCCTTGGCAACTTCCTCGGCAAGACTGAGATCTCTGGCGACCGTGTGATCCTCTAATCCAAGTTCCTTTTTAACCTTCATGATTTGAAGAGGACTGACCAGTTGCACATAGGGAAATTCGTAGAACTTCTGCATCACGGCATCCCCAATCACCTTGCCCACTCTTACCCTGCCAAGTCGCTCGTCATCCGTTTCGTCTGCAAACGTTACCACCGCCAGGGTTGGCCGTTCGGTTGTGTCTGTAGGCTGCTTGAAAAACACCAGCGAAACGAGAACAACAGCCGCTGCCACGCCCAGATAGACGAGCTTCGACCGGCTTTTTTTCAAACGAGGAACCACTGGAGTCGACTTTGATGCCTCTCCTATGCGCGCAGGATCCCAGAGGATCTCATATAAATGTACAGGCCGGTCTATATTTTTCAGATCTCTGCTCGACAGATCCTTGAACTTGTAATCCACTTTGCCATAGGTGATGGAGAAAATATCGCTGGAGACGAAAATTTGACCTGGGCCCGCCTCAGATTCGATTCTGCTGGCCACATTGACACCATCCCCGAAAACATCATTTTCCCTGTAGATCACGTCACCCACATGGATACCAATTCGTACTTCAATCTTTTCTTCATTTACCGTGTTTCTCTCTGCCAGGTCTTCCTGAATCGCAACGGCGCAGTTGACAGCGCTGAAAACGCTGTCGAAATCCGCCAGGAATGCGTCACCAATTGTCTTGATCACATTGCCATTGAGAGCTTTGATACGACCTTCCAGAATCTGATTGTGTTCAGCAAGAAGCCGCATTGCCAGAACCTCATCTTGGTGCACTTTCTTACTCTACCCAACCATGTCCGTGAACATGATCACGGCAAGCTTTCTGGTTTCCATATCATCCCTCTGAGCAGGTTTATTTACCTTCCAGCATTTTTCAGAATGAACCAAGGCCGCAAGGTCGTGTCAAGCAAATTCACCGACAGATCTGCGCGAGTGGTTAGTGATCGTAGAAATGGGTTGCGATACCATGGCAAAATATCTATCAATGTGGCAAACGCCTGATGACCGGATCGTATGGCGGCGACCGTTTTAACAAATTATTGTCAGGGGAAGCGCAAAACATTACAGGAGATGCCAGTGACGCCTGAAAACTACCGGGATCATCACGACGACTGGACATTCAGAAATATAGTCCACCTCTCCCACGGGGACACCTTCGGGGCTCTGGACCTGACAGCACCAGGCTTGAAACGAATCCGGCCCGCCAGAGACAGGCAGGACTGGAAACAGGCGTATGATTTGTGGGATCACTATTTCAGGGGAAAGAAGAAACATTTGGATTTCTTCGACCCCGGCGAGTACAGGGCACTGGCCTCGAAAAACCCATCACAGGTAAAAAAGCTGAAAAAGGAAGCCTTCGAGATTTGTCGTCATCGAATCAACTGGTATGGGCCCAGGGTGGAGCAGTTTGGCGACATTGTGAATTTCGATCCCGGAGAAGATCGCTCAGCGATCTACGGATTCCACTATTGGTACTGGTCTTATCCCTTGCTGTTTTCATACGCCCTGGATCCGGATCCAGGATATGCGCAGGCGTTCGACCGACTCTTCAACCAGTGGTACGACCAGCGAGACTCGGTGAGTTGGCGTATCCCGCACATGGATCCGATCTGGTATGAACTCGGGCTTTGCCGCACGAATGCCTTCGTCGCATTCTACAGTCTGTTTCGAAGTGAACCGGCGCTGCGTTCCCTCACCAGAGAGCGCTTGCTTCGCACACTCCTGGGGCACGGTCGTGCACTTTTCGGATATGTGAACAAAAAGGGAACGCCTGGAAATAATTCTCAGTTCAACGCCGTTCTCGCCCTTGCACATCTGGCACTCGCCATGCCTGAATTCAAAGAATCCTCGCAATGGATTCAGCAATCACTCAGCTCCCTCCACAGACACCTCGAAAACGCAGTATATGCGGATGGCGGATTCGTGGAACGGTGTCCGAGCTATGCCTCATTTTCACTGGGATTCGCCACGGAAATTTACCGTCTTCTGGAGAACATTCCAGAATATGATCAGACCAGGAAGAAAATTGCTCCTTTGCTTGAACGAGCATACGAGTGGTACATGCACATCATTACCCCTCTGGCAGAATTTCCTCCATTTGGCGATGCACGCACGCGTTCTGCAGTCCCTATGCTCTCCGGCGGGGTTGCAGCCTTGGGCCTTGACGACCTGCACGCTGTCCTTGCACCAAATCTGGCGCGCGTCGCCCGCGAAAAGCTGCCCACACAATACAATCATCGTACCCGGGAGTTCGATCTCTCCAAACGAGAGACAGATTCTAGTCATCTCCCGAATCAGACCTCTGTCCACCTGCCGTACTCCCACTGGACGGTTATGCGCACAGGGTGGAAACCAGTCGATCACTATATGGCCGTCAATCACGGTCCAATCGCAGGCCACGCACATCGTGAGGCCCTGGCCTTCAACTGTTATGCCTTCGGTGAACCCCAGGTTCTCGAACTGGATCTCGCCGTCGAACGAGGCTACGATGATCCAAAGTGTGAATTCGCACGCTCATCCCGCTCACACAACATGCTGGTCCTCGACAACGAAAACATCGAGTCCACCCACGATCCCCTTGACCTGTGGACAGGGCAGGACGTGATCTGGCATTCAGACAATGAACTAGACTACTTCCAGGCCTGGCACAGAGGGTATGAACGAACCAAATCTGCGATCGTCACAAGAAAGATCTGTTTCGTAAAACCCCATTTCTGGGTGATCCACGACCGCGTAACACCTCGAAAGGATAGCGCAGCCAGAACCGCATCCAGTTACCTGCATGCCTGTAATCCGTTCGTTTCCCGGAAAGATCGCTGGGTGTCGTCAGGCGCGAAGAGCCGGCTGAACGTGATGCCGCTCACCAGCGGAAACGTTGTGGAAGTGGGACTGGACAACCGCATGAAAGTGAAACTGGACAGTATGGAGAGTGGATTCTACAGAAACTACCATCCGGACAGATACTACCTCTCCATCTCTCGCAAAATTAAACCCGGAATTCCACTGGACATCTGCGTCCTGCTATATCCAACCCGAAGGGCCAACCGTTCACAGCTCCGTGTCGAATCCATTCCAGTCCTCCAGAATGGAAAACGAAAGAAATCGGAACTCGCGCAGGCCTGGCGTATTGGTCAGGGTAAACAATCACATGTGGTATTCTTGAATCACAGCGACCACGAGTCGGGGTGGGAGATCGAAGGCCATTCCATCTCCGCAAGGGCCGGGGTACGTGCGGAATCCAGAAAATCGGCAGAGTGGCAATGCGTCTCATGAACACCTGGAAAAATTATCAATTGGAGATTAGGGGATGACAGACAGACAGCACCTTACAGCAAGCAGCTGGTCGGAAGTTTCGAATCTTTGGGACGGGGTAATCAACTTTCTGATGGTGGATGAGTGCGTACCCAATTCATTTGAGATGCCGACAATAGAGCAGGTTATAGATGAAATCCGAATGGATCCGGATGCCCGAATAGTACCGGGTACAAAGGGAGACCAACTGATTCTCTCTGAGAATCCCGAAGAATTCAGGAAGGTCCCGATCGGTGAAACGATCCACATGCAGTTTCAAATGTCCCATTTCAAACTGCCCAATTTCTACGGTCCCGGTCAACTGTTCCACAAATTCGAGGAACAGGTCATGGGTCCCTGGCGCGAAGCCCTGAAGAAAGCAGGATTCACCTGGAC
>CAVOEZ010000213.1:0-6951 GCA_963694355.1 Latescibacteria bacterium UBA2968
TCTGTGTCCGGACTGCCGTGGCCAACGCCTCAAACGGCAAAGGCTGCTTGTATCGTTGAAAGGCAAGAACATCTATGAACTTGGACAGATGAATCTCCCGGAACTTCTGGAATTCCTCAACGGTCTCCGGCTGCCGGCCAGACATAAGGAGGCGGCATCCCAAATCATCCGGGAAATCACTTCCAGATTGGAACTGCTGATTGGAATCGGCCTCGAATACCTGAATCTGAACAGACCCACGGGAACCCTTTCCGGAGGCGAGTCCCAGCGGATTCGACTCTCCACACAAATTGGATCTGGCCTAATGGGCATGCTGTATGTACTGGATGAACCCAGCATCGGCCTCCACCCAAAAGACAACATCAAGATGATCCAGACCATGAAACAGCTACGCGACATCGGAAACACAGTCATCGTAGTCGAGCACGACGAGGAGACCATCCGGGCAGCAGATTACATCATCGAAATGGGTCCTGGACCGGGTGTGCACGGGGGCGAGGTCGTCACCTCGGGAAATTTGAACAAGGTCTTGAAGAGCAGCAAATCCCTGACCGCTATGTACCTGAACGGTAAACGTTCAATTCCTCTTCCTGAAAAACGGCGGGAATGTAACGGAAAGCGCCTGCGAATAACCGGCGCCAGAGAGAACAATCTAAAAAACATCGATGTAGAGATTCCACTGGGTGTCCTGACCTGCATAACGGGAGCATCCGGATCTGGTAAAAGCACTCTCATCCACGAAATCCTCTACAAAAAATTCAGCAATCTCTACTACGACAGCCGGATCTTCTCCGGAGATCACGACGGCTTCTCCGGACACGAACATCTCAATGACATCATCAACATCGATCAATCCCCCATTGGCCGTTCACCAAGATCGAATCCGGCCACCTACATCGGATTTTATGACAACATTCGTAAACTGTTCGCATCTACGGAGGAGTCCCGGGCGCGAGGATATACCGCCTCGCGATTCAGCTTCAATGTCAAAGGTGGGCGATGTGAGGAATGTTCTGGCGAAGGTGTCATCAAGACCAGTCTCGCCTTCATGCCCGATGTCGATGTTCCCTGTCCCACCTGCAAAGGTGCACGGTATAACGACGAGACTCTCGAAGTCACCTACAATGACAAATCGATCTACGACATTCTGAAAATGTCGATCGAAGATGGATCCACGTTTTTCGAAAATGAGAAACTCATCGCTCACAAACTCTCTGTACTGAACAGTCTGGGAATGGGATATCTGAAAATTGGCCATCCGGCCACCATCCTGTCCGGCGGGGAGGCCCAGCGGGTCAAGCTGGCGAACGAATTATCCAAAATCAAACGTGGACGGCACAACCTCTACATCCTCGATGAACCCACAACGGGACTTCACCTGGCGGATATTCACAAGCTCCTCGAGGCAATTAACGGTCTTGTGGACGGTGGGCACACCGTGGTTATCATAGAACACCATCTGGACATCATAAAATGTGCGGACCATGTGATCGATCTCGGTCCCGAAGGCGGTCACAAGGGTGGTGAAGTACTTGCAACCGGTCCACCGGAGGCCATTTCCAAAGTCAAGCGATCTCACACGGGAAGATTTCTCGCCCGGCATCTTGCGTAAAATCATTCACCTGTGGGGTCATCAAAACACATACCTTCACGATGATACAACGTTGTGCGATCCACGACAGCCAACGAGATCCAGCCTTTTCAAAGCAAGCGGATATCTTGGTCTTACCTCTCAGATTGGTTGTTTGTAAAGGAGAACAGAGATGAGTTTAGACAAGGCGCGAATCGCCGTCGAAACCGGGGATATCGAATCACTGAAGAAATTGCTGGAGAAGGATCCGGATCTGGTGAATGAAGTTTCAGCCGACAATCCTCGGACGCTGCTGCATACCCTCTGTGACTTTCCGGGCCACAGGCCAAGATGCAGAGACACCATAGAACTCCTCATTCACGCAGGTGCAGACATCAACGCAAGGGCGAAGTTTGAAGGAAAAACCGATCCTGGTGAAACGCCACTTCACTGGGCTGCGAGCAGCGATGACGTCCCCATGATTGAAGCCTTGCTGGACGCGGGCGCTGAAATCGATATCGATGGAGGAATCATCGCCAACGGTACCCCGTTATGGGAGGCCGTCGTATTCTGCAACCGTCACGCGGCGGCCAAACTGATCGATCGGGGTGCCACCTGTAATCTCATCATCGCGGCCGGAGTCGGGCGCCTGGATCTCGTACAGGCATACTTCGACAAAGAGGGAAAACTCAAGGCGAATGCCGGAGCGCTTCCCGGATGGCGAAAACCGCGAACCCCGAAATCCTGTATCGACAGTGCCTTTGGAATGGCCTGCAGAAATGGCCAGATGGACACTGCCAAGTGGTTGCTTGAGAAAGGACCCAACATCAACAAGAAGAATCCAGCAGGCGAAACACCTCTGGATCAGGCACTGGGCAGGAAACATCCAGAAACTGCCAGATGGCTGGATTCGTTAGGGGCAAGGCCTTCGTCCGAGTGACAGAGCAGCGACAAGAGAGCAAAGTTGTCCCACTTTCAACCAGAGCAAACTCTCTGAGAGTACGCTCGAAATACCTGAGGCGGGAAATGGTGCGGAGCAAAGCTGGAATAGCGGAGAGATATGAGGCAGTACGCAACCACAGCCTCGAAATGGTGAAGTGCCTCGAAGGTGACGAGGAATTCTACAACCAATCCGTACAGGAAATCAGCCCCGCCTCCTGGAATCTTGGCCACAGCACCTGGTTCTTCGATGCCATCATCCTTTCCACATACTCCCATACCATCGGCGGGAAGGACAGTGACCTGTGGTATCACTTCAATTCCTATTACAAGGGTGCGGGCAAGCATGTCCGTCAGGCCTGTAGAGGAACGATTCTCATAACCGAAGTCTCGCTGGAAAGCATCTACAAGTATCGTCAGGACGTGGATGCGATCGTGCATCAGCTTCTCCTGAAGGATCGTGGACCGGAGTTCGATGCGCTGGTGGAACTCGGGATCAATCATGAACAGCAGCACCAGGAACTGTTTTACGTAGAGGTACTTCGAAACCGATTCGAATCCAATACGACAACCCCTTTTCTGGATCTCCCCGAATATCCTCTCACATCAACGCCTGTTCCGGTCGACTGGGTCTCTTTTGCACCAGCACTGACTGAAATTGGAAACGTTGAAGGCGAATTCGGTTTCGACAACGAGTATGCGATTCACAAGGTATACGTCAATCCATTTTGCCTGATGAACAGGCCGGTTACCAACAGTGAATATCTGGAATTCATAGATGACGGCGGCTACGAAAATTACGAATACTGGCTGGCAGAATCCTGGGATGATGCGTCCATGTCTCCCATCCTCCGATACCCTGATCGGATTGAAAATCCCCTCGCTCCACTCTATTGGAGGCACAACAAAGGTGAGTGGAGCCGATTCGCTCTATCTGGTTGGCAGCCTCTGGACCCGAATCAACCTGTCTCGCACGTCAGCTACTATGAAGCCGTAGCCTTCTCAAAATGGAAGAGTAAACGGGAGGCGCAAATCTTCAGACTTCCAACCGAGGCCGAGTGGGAGCATGCGGCAAGGGAATCGAATGCCATGTGCCAGGTTGAGTATAGGAAGGCCGTTCTGCTGGACTCAAGAACCTACAACTCCGCGATGACCGTCCAGGATTCCAGGCTGATGCACATGATTGGCAATGTCTGGGAGTGGACCAACAGTGCGTATCTGCAGCACCCGGGATTCCAACCCTACGATGGAACCATTCAGGAATACAACGGAAAATTCATGAGCAACAAAATGGTCCTGAAGGGTGGCAGTTGGGCGACACCGGATGATCACATCAGGATCAGTTATCGAAACTTCTGGCCCCTTTCATTCAGATTTGCGAACCCCGGTTTCAGATTGGCAATGGAATCGTAGGCAGGCGTGACCCATTGGGAAACTGCAGAGACGCCGCAATAATTAATCTGGACGCGCGCATACCAAAGCCCATGGGAAGTTGAATGAGCACGTATACATCTACCACCGCGAAACACGACAGTGATCACCAACATGACACCTTCGCTTCACCCTTGGCCTCCACGAATTCAAGAGTCAGCACATGCAAATCCCCACACACGTCGAAAACCTGACCACCGAGTGGTTGAATCAGGCACTTGCTGATTCCTGCGACTTTGGCCAGAATGAAATCGTCAAAGTCGACCGAACGCCCCTTAGCGGAGAGGGCCAGGGATTCCTGGGTGAGACAGCCCGACTGCACCTGACATACCGGTCCGACAGTTCCTGCGCTCCCAAATCCATCATTGCCAAGATGTCCCCTCTTGACGAAGAACTGAAGAGCAAAACTACCGCGTTCATTCAGCGTGAGTACTACTTCTACACAGAGATTTCTACTGTATCTTCGATTCGCTCACCCATTTGCTATTACGGTGATTTCAGCGAAGATTCCGGCGACAGCATCCTGCTGTTAGAGGACCTGGGCAAAGGACAGATTGGCAATATCATATCGGGTGGCACAATCGAGGCGGCACAGATTGCAGTGGACGAGCTCGCCAAACTCCACGCTGCCTGGTGGGAAAAGGCCAGCCTGAGAGTAATGAAATGGCTTCCCCCGATGCCCGATCTTGAAGACCCTGAGGCCAGAGATTGCCTCGGGGATCTTTTCACCAAACACTGGACCCTGTTTCAGGGAAGATTTGAAGATGCAATCCCCGAAACCCTCCGGAAGGCGTGGGACGTCTACGTGCACGAATTCCACAACATTCGCATGCAATCCAATAAGCCACCATTGACCCTGTGTCACGGAGACTATCACCTCGAAAACATTTCGCTCTCCGGATCAGGTCAAGACGCTCGGGCGACGGTATTCGACTGGCAATGTCTCAGAGTCTCGCAAGGTCCACTCGATATCTGTTACTTCCTGGTCCTGAATCTCGATCCTGATCTTCGGCGAAAATGTGAACCTGAAATACTTGCCCGGTATTGTGACAGACTCGTAGAGGCTGGTGTTACCGCCTACACATTCGACGAATGTTATCACGCATACAAAGTCTCACTCTATGAATTGCTCCTGGCAAGAATGGTTGGGGCAGGAGCACTTCTGAACACCTCGAGTGAACGTGCTCAGGAACTATTCCGGACGATTATCTACAGGACAACCGAGGCCATTAAAGACTATCCTATACAGAATCTGAATTGAGAACCACTTCGCGAAAGGCCGTCCCGATGACCGACAATCGACCAAATATCATGCTTCTCCAGGGAGAAGATGTAGGTCTTCACACTGGCTGTTACCCGGGAAATGACTACAGTTCAACTCCAAACCTCGATCGGCTGGCCTCCGAGGGCGCACGTTTTGACAATGCGTTCAGCCACTCACCTGTCTGTGCTCCGAGCAGGGGAGGGATGGTCACTGGATGTTATCCCTGGACGATCGGGGTTCACCATATGCGGTCGACACTCTTGAACCCGCCTCGCTGCTTCACTCAGGAGCTCAAGGATGCCGGATACCACGTCTCGTGGCCCACCAAGCTAGATTTCAACTTCGATCCGCCTGAGAACTGGGTAGACAGCCGCGAACCCTGGGTGGACAGCCCCGCGCCGAGCCAGCCCTTCTTCCTCTATGAGAACTTCAATACAACGCACGAAAGCAGCATGTGGCGTGATGCGGAAACTCAGAAGAAAATTGTGCATCGGTATCTGAGTAAGGATCAATTCCACAATCCTGCCGGTGCCCCGGTCCCACGCTATTTTCCAGACACCCCTGAGATTCGCGAGCAGCTCGTGAAGTACTATGACAGCCTGAGTGCGATCGACCACCTCATTGGTCTGCGACTTCGTTGGCTGGAAGATCAGGGTTTGCTGGAGAACACAATTGTCATCTTCCTGAGCGACCACGGCCGCGGGCTCCCTCGCGAGAAGCGATGGTGCTATGAAGCCGGTCTGCATATGCCGCTTATCGTTCGCTGGCCCGGCGCGGTAGAACCCGGGTCTGTGGTTGACGATCTGGTCGGCTGGGTGGACATTGCGCCGACCATACTCTCCCTCACAGGAACAGAGATACCCGAACATTACCAGGGGCAAGCCTTCCTTGGAAAAGAGAAGGCATCCCCAAGAGAATATGTCTTTGCAGGACGGGACAGAATGGATGAAGTATTCGACCGGGTCAGGGTTGTCCGGGACAAACGGTGGCACTACATCAGGAATGATTTCCCCGGGCTCCCGTGGGCACAGCGGCAATCGTATATGGAGCAGCAGTCGATCATGCCTGTGATGCGTGAAATGAACGCAAAGGGGAAACTGGAGGGTGCCGAAGCCTGTTTCTTCCAGGAACGAAAACCTGCCGAAGAACTTTATGACGCAGTGAATGATCCGGGGATGGTCAACAACCTCGCTGGAGATCCTGCCAAGCGCGAAACGATTGACAGGATGTCCAGCGCGCTTGAAGAAATGCGGTTAAAATATGGAGATTTTGCAGAAACTTCGGAAGAGGATCTCATCGAACAGGGACTGGTGGGTGATCGATTGGAGGAATACAGGGAGAGGCTGCAGCCCTTGGCTGACCATCTGCAAATCGGCCCGGAGCCCATTCCAGTAACCATGAACGAAGCGACCGAATACAGACGCGGATCCTGAGTCTGCTCGAGTAAGATGCTGAACCGTATCCCAAACACACATTCCAATGAGGAATTGAGAACTTGGCCACATTCAAGCTCAAGAAAGAAGATCCCCTGTTCCCCATGCCGGTCAACATTCCGGAACCGGGACCTTATTACACTTGTCTGGTATCAATGACCGGCGTCCCCACCTTCCCATATGATTATGCGCTGTACTTTTCTCCCGACCATCATCGGGGCGAAGGTGGCATCTGGCTGTATCTCTGCAACGGTGAGCCAACAGTTTCCTCCAACTGGGTATCTTACGAACACGCTGTCGAGGCGGGCAAATTC
>CAVOEZ010000214.1:0-6937 GCA_963694355.1 Latescibacteria bacterium UBA2968
ACCTTGAGGATGCTGGCGAGCAGGATAAAACCTATTTCAGAAGCAAGTTCAATAATTTGCCGCTGAGAAGCTTCTTCGACGTTCCCTTTTCCAGAGGTGTAATTTCTGCTCACAGCATCCGCCCAAACGCCTTTTCGGACCCCGATGAAGAGGTGCTCAAGCAAGTTGCCGAGATATATTCAGTAGGCTTTGCCCGTCTGGATGATCTTGAGAAAATCGAGGACCGAAACAGGGAACTTATACGATTGGAGAGATTGAGGGCCGCGGGCGAACTCTCGGTAGGTGTCAGCCACAACCTTAACAACATCCTTACCAGCATTGTCGGTCCCGCGCAGATCCTTCAACACCAAACGGATGATCCGAAATTGCGAAAATTGATCGAGATGATCTACCAGTCTTCAATCCGTGCCACCGACCTGGTCAATAGACTTCACCTCGCAACAAAAGGTATTACGGTCTCGAAGCTCGAGGATGTAAATGTGAACAAGATTATCCTCGAGTCTATCGAGGCAACACGACCCAGATGGAAGGATGAACTGGAATCTGTCGGGATCACAATTACAATCGAAACGGATCTTGTAGATACCCCTCCAGTTTATGGAAACGAATCGGAATTGAACGACATCTTCATCAATCTCATCTTCAACGCGGTAGATGCGATGCCGGAGGGTGGAAAGATCTCCTTCAGCACACGAAGCACTTCTTCCGGGACAAGAATTGTTGCTTCGGACACAGGAAAGGGTATGGACGAAGAAACGCGTCGGAAAGTGTTCGAACCCTTCTTCACCACAAAGATGGATGTCGGAAGCGGGCTGGGCTTGTCAACCGTATACGGGTCAATCACCCGATGGGGTGGCACTATCTCTGTCGAAAGCGGTCCTGGAGAAGGCACAATCTTTGTGATCGACATTCCGATAGGCCAGGCGGGCGCATCGGACACGGGTACGGCTCATACGCCCCGCTCCCATCCTGGGGGGCAGATTCTGATCGTAGAGGATGACAAGGATGTAAGCTGGTTCCTCTCTCATCTGCTTTCAGATCATCACACCATGCGTATCATGCCAAACGGCAATGAAGCCTTGAGCAGTTTCAGTTCGGGAATGTTTGATGTTGCTGTTATAGATCTTGGGTTGCCGGGGATCCCGGGGGACCAGGTTGCACGAGAGCTCCGTCGAATAGATCCCACACTGGCAACCGTACTCGTAACAGGTTGGCGACTCGAACAAGACGACCCAAGGCTCGAACCCTTCGACTTTGTACTTCTCAAACCCTTCGTCAATAATGGAGAGGTCTCCGCCAGAATAGATCAAGCCATAGACCTCCACAACGACCGACTAATCCCGTAACCCTGATTTCCTCGGCCTACACAATTGCATATCTCACTAATCAACTTGATAGGAGAAACTAACAATGGCCTTCAATGTCAAAAAGCGGGGTAAGATCACCTATTACTATAACGGTGAACACCCCACGCTATCGGCCCTGGTTACCGAAAAACAGCCCGACGGGGATCTCAAAATCTACTTCGCCGGATTGACCGGCGGCTACTCTGCACAGAATGTCCTCGGGCACAAGGAAGTGGTCACAATGGATCCCGAGCGCGAAATCCCGCTTGTCTTTGAGTGCTGGGAACTCTGGCTTAAGGAGGCCGGCATCTGCGACAGTTTGAAGGATGTCGATTTTATCGAAATCCACGCATTCGGATGTCGGCCGAAGACACCCAACCCCCAGGTGGATCCGGAAGGGTATGCAGCAGAACTGGAGCGTCTCCGCACCGCCTATGCGAAAGCCTATTCCGGATACTTCCGGGACAATCTGCCTGAACACGGTGTACCTGCCCGGTTTACTGTCAACGTTGTGGATGTACCGGACAAGGCAGCCTCGTATGAATTCTACGGTACGGCTCTTTACCAGAAGGGCTGAAATCTCTTAAACCGGTCTCCATGAGATGCCCAGCACAACCCGGCACAGAGCCTTGAAAAAAAAGTCTGAGGAATGGCCCAGGGAAATCCTCGCCCTCCTTGGCGCGCTGGGTATCCTGTTGGCGGTGTTCCAGAGATACACACTGCAAAAATTTAGCGTTATGGGCCCTGGATTGAGATACAAATATCCGAGGCATTTTATAGAGGACGTCCGCACCGCAATAGAATTCGACCGTCTCGACGGCGCCCTCACCCTGGCCATCCTGTCCATTTGTCTCTCGATCCTCATCCTTGAATTCTGGAAGAAACGGCTCTCCCGGTTCTTCCACATCCTGTGCCAGACCGAATGGCAGACCCTCCTGTTCGTCACCTTCGGCAGTCTTGTCGCCGTCAGGTTTTATTTCTCCGTTGGCGATTCCAGCTGGGTTGCCGACACCTCCGCCCACACCGCCTACGCGTTTATTGCCTCCCATTCGTTCAAGAATGGCGAACTGCCCATCTGGTCGAACTTCATCTGCGCAGGTTCCCCTTTCGGCCAATTCTACGGATTCCTCTTCTCCTACCTCGTCGGGTTTTTTGATCTCTTCTTCCGGGATCTCTACCTGTCGATCAAATGGGTAACCGGGTGGGGACACGTGGTCTCCGGCGTCGGCATGTATCTGTTCGCCAAAACACTGACACGTTCGCGCAGAACAGGCATCATCGCCGGTCTCGCTTTCGTACTGTGCTTCTGGCACACACAGCAGGTCCTCATTATGGGGAGACTCCACCTCTCCGTCCTGTACGCCCTTCTCCCGTTTCCATTCTACTTTTACGAGCGGCTGCGAATTAGATCCACGCAATCCGCCTGCGCAGTCCTGGGCGCCATCTCACTTGCCTGTCTAGCCTTTACGCATCCCGGTCACGCCTTCTGGGCTACCGGGTTCCTCGGACTGTATATCCTCGTCAGATACCTCAGTGCGGCTAACAAGTCCGCATTCCCCATGCTCCCAACGGCTGTTCTGTATTTCGGAGGCGTCCTGCTCGGGGCCTACCTGACCGTTCCCATCTGGTTCGAACGAGGCGAGACTGTGATGTACTGGGGATATGACCTATCCGGATTCCCGGACCCCACCTGGAAGCATCTCCTCTACTGGTCGAACTATCGCTTCAAACTCATCCCGCTTGACCCAGAGGACAACCACTGGTACGGGGGGTATCTCGGCATCTCTCTCGTCATGCTTTCTCTCATAGGTGTCGTCGCACCCTTTGCGCGCAGGCAGTCTGCGAATATCAAATCCGGCAGGGCGGCGGCAATCTGCTTCGTGGCCATCGTGCTGCTCGTAGCAGGATACCGGTGGGAAGGGCTGCAATACTTTTTCTTCGTTCGGGCGGCGAATTCAGGTCGCTATCTCACCCTCGTCGCCTTCTTCCTCTCCCTTGTCGCGGGCATTGGAGCGGCGAATCTGATCCAGATATGGGGGCGCACGCTCACACGGGCACGCGTATTCACATTCGTTCTGCTATTCATCCTCGTCGATCTGGGGCCCACCACATTTCAGCAACCCTATCTTTCCGCTGGAACAGCCGATATTCTGTATAAACTGCCCGCTGAGATATTGGAAAAAGACCCTGCCTCGGGCAAGATTCCTAACTCCCGTGTCTTTTACACCACCCACAATGTCTATCGACACCAGATCATCTCGTGGCTTCCATCCTCCGCCCGGCTCGCCACGTTTCTGGAAATGTTCATCGAGGCGCCACTCTCCGTCAAAGCCTTCTCCCGACCGCTGGAAACGATTCTGAACGAACTCTTTGGCGGGTTCAAAACCGCGGAGGATCTGACCTCATCGGAAAATTTCAATGCCGCATTACTGGGAATGTATCTATCCAATACGAAACACATCGTCACCTATCAGAAGGAAACTGACAAGGTTCTATACTGGCCATTCAATCAGGCAAACCCTGTCCTGGTCTCCGGGAAGGCTGCAAATCGACCTTTCCCGATAAAAGACCTGGATGAACCCGAACTACTCGCAGGATTTCTCGACATATTAAAAGAAATGGGCAACACCAATCTGGCCACTGGAACTTGTGATCAAATTCTCCTCTCCGACTTTGCAGGTGTGGAAGACCTTGGCACCAAACCTGCAGTCCAGGTAATCAACCACCAGGTCTGGAATCAGCGCGTCGAAATAGATCTCCAGACCACAGCAGCCTGTTTTGCACGCCTATCCTACGCCTACTACCCTTATCTTCGGGTCACCGTGGATGGCAACGAGGTAGAAAAACTAAAAACCGCTGACCGATTCATCGCCCTTCGATTGGGACCGGGCAGACACCATATCATTCTGGAGCCCCACCTGTCCCCCCTGCGAAAATCATTGCTCTACCTGAATATCTGCCTGATTGCTGCGGGTGCTGTCTGGATATACACGGACCGGCGCAGACGCACAAAATCCTGACGCCGGAATCCCTGGGAGTAGAAAAATGACCAAACGACCGAACGTCCTCTTCCTGCTCAGTGACGAGCACAGCCATCGCTTCCTCTCCGAGCGCGAGCCGAACCAGGGTGGTGAACCGTGCCGCACGCCCAATCTCGATCGTCTGATCGACCAGGGCACGCACCTCTCCACGGCCTACTGTCAGATGCCGCTGTGCACACCCAGCCGAATCTCGATGCTCACCGGGAGACACGCCCACCGGTGCGGTGCGTGGGGCAACAACTCCGTGCTGGATCCGGACATCCCCACCTTCGGATCTCACCTTCGAAACCACGGATACCACACGGCGACCGTCGGAAAAATGCACCTGGGCGGTTCTCTTCAACACGCGGGATTCGGCGCCCGCCCCTACGGTGACTTTGGCGGTCCCTGCGGTCACCAGCACGAACCCATCGTCGACACCGGAAACGAAAGCATTCGGTCTCGCACCCAGGACGCGGGCATCAGTCAAATACCCGAATCCCTTCTCCAGGAACAAATGGTCGTCCGCGAATCAATCGCACACCTGCGCGAACACCGTCACCAATCGCCCGATCAGCCGTGGCTGCTCCACGCCTCCTTCAGCCGACCCCATTTTCCACTCACGGCACCAAAACGGTTTTTCGAACGCTACCATCCACAAGGTGTCACCCCCCCAAAGGTGGGATATACGGGAGACAGCACCCACCACCCGATGACGCTCGGTGCGATCAAGGGATTCCGAACCGACGAAATCGATCACAAGGAAATGATGAAAGCCAGAGCGGCCTACTTCGCCTGTGTGGACTATCTCGACGAGATCCTGGGCGACTTCCTGTCCATCCTGAAATGGGACGGCCTCCTGGACGACACCGTCATCATCTACGCCTCGGATCACGGAGAGATAGCCGGCGAACACGGCCTCTGGTGGAAAAACACCTGGCACGAAGCGGCCACACGCGTTCCTCTCATCGTCTCCCTGCCCGAACAGCGAAGCGGAGAATTGCCGGCTGCCGAAATCTCCCAACCGGTCAGTCTTGCAGACCTCTTTCCCACCATTTGCGGACTCACAGAAACACCCCTGGTCGACAACCTGGACGGTCTGGATCTGTCATCCGCTATCCGCGGCGAAACATCTACCGCGCTCGAGGAAAGACCAGGTGTGATCACGGAATCGCTTACCCCCCGGTGGGGTGCAGGCACCGAATTCAGAATGATCCGATCGGACCGATACAAATACATCGCCTTTCGTGACTGCGAGGACCTCGCCTTCGACATCATCAGCGACCCGCTCGAGCAGAACAACCTGACAGATTCCGCCACGGGCGATGTCGCGGATCACCTGACACAGCTCAAATCCGATGTGCTCTCCGATTTCGACTTCGACAGCGCAGAATCTGACCGGAAGCGCCAGACTGCCGAACTCAATCGCAAATATCCAAAACGGGTAGAGCCCCGGACCCCGAACCAGATCGTGCTTGGTGATGGGCGGATGGTCGAAGCGGACACTCCCATTTACAAACCTCGTCTCGTCAGCGACAGATTGTCCCGGGACTTCGATGACTTTCCAGGGAATTGACACGCCACCTCACGCAGGGGAGAGACTGAAATGATCATATCCAGAATAACCGCAACATCCGTCATGATCCCTTACAACTCGCCGGTGGGTCCCTATGTAGGTCGGGGCGGCAAGGCCGGCACCGTGGGAGGATCCGGACTGATCGTAAAAATCGAAACAGAAAACGGCCTGGTGGGTTGGGGAGAGGGAATCGGACAATTCGAAACGGACCCCGATGCGCTCCTGCGCGGTCATCACGCCGCGGACATTGAAAGTGCGATCGGAAAAATGGAAACGGCAGGCATCCTGCGAGGACCGATGTCGGGAATCGAAATGGCGTTGTGGGATCTGGTAGGCAAACAGGCAGACCTGCCACTTTGCCGATTGCTGGGCGGTGTCGTAAGAACGCGAGTGGACTTCACAGCGTGTATGGGACTCAAAGAACCATCGGAATCAGCAGCAACGGCCAGAGACTACATCGACAGATGGGGATTCAAATCCATCAAAACAAAAGCCGGCAACGACCCGGCGCAGGACCTCTCCATCGCCGAAGCGATCCAAAAGGAAATCGGCACGGAAGCGGCGCTCAGGCCGGACGCAAATGGAGGCTATCCCGTGGAAGACACAGTAGACATTATGCGCAAGATGTCGGACCTGGGAGTTCGGTTCTTCGAGGACCCGTGCAAGACGACCCACATCGAAACCCTGGCCGAAGTTAGAGAAAAAACTGGCATCCATATCCTCGTCAATGGCGGCGTGGGACTGCCCGAAACCGTCCGGCCCTTTCTCGAAGGGAACGCCGCGGATTCCCTGATGCCTGATACACCGGCTTCCGGCGCCCTGCTCAGGGTCCGCAAAATCGCGGATTCGGCCGCGCCCTGGAAGGTACCTTGCCTGATGCACTGTGCTCACGACCTGGGACTCAAAACCGCATCTATCGTCCACCTGGCGACATCCACACCGAACTTCTCCGGTCCCAATGACACCTGCTATCACGGACTTGTGGACGACATCCT
>CAVOEZ010000215.1:0-6937 GCA_963694355.1 Latescibacteria bacterium UBA2968
GGATGGTGAAGAAATGGCGGGCGCGCATTTCCCGGTCGTCTACGGGGCTTGACCTTGGGGCAGCGCTGGAACTCAAAGGTCACTTGTTCGGCGAGGTAATTGGAATTCAAACCGAGATCAGGTTCATATTTTTCTGTTCTTGATAGGCATGGCGTAGTGAATCTGGCGGGCAATTTCCTGGAACCCGGCATTCGGGTAAAAGGTTGGGCCAATTTCATTCTGCACGAGGGTTTCGATTCTCACCAGTTCCATTCCTTCTGATTCCAGGTAGTCGAGGGCAGCGGACATGAGGGCTTTTCCGATGCCCTCTTTTCTATGTCCGGGCAATACGGCCATGTTGGGAATCCAGCCGGTAACCGTCTCGCGATTGATCCGGCTGGTGATGTAGGCGATTACCTCACCTTCGCATTCGAATACGAAAATTCCCTCGGAATTGGCGTCCGTATCGGCGTTAATTGTGAGGGCTTTTTTTTGTTCCCAATCCAGGTCACCCAATTGGCCAAACAGGTGTTCGATGTTCTGATCCACCGAGGTGCCATCGAAACAGGTAATGGTTATCTGCCTGAGGGACGCGAGATCCCCTGGTTTGTATGACCGAATCATAGTTGGCTCGAACGCTCCGAGTCAGGAGCCGTAGTAGACTTCAACAGGAATTTCAGGCAAGTGGCGACGGACGACCTCCGCGATGTCGTCGACTTCCTCATTGCTCAGGGATGTCACGAAGGTTTCCGCGGGGGCTCGGGCGACAGTATAGATCTGGATGAGCTTCAGCTTGCCATTTTCTGACAGGACCTTCTTCAACACGTTGCAGTATGCGAGGATTTCGTCTTGAGAGGGCGGCACATCCTGGATTCGCATAAACAGAGACTGGATGACCAGAGGCCATCTCAGGGCCGCTTTCCTGATGTTGTCCACCACAAGGTCGAAGGGAATGCGCGTTCGTTCTACGAGATTATAGTAGGCATCGGTTCCCGCATCCAGTTTTGCCCAGATCTCGCCATTGCTGGCCTGCAATATCTCCAGGGCGTCCATGACTTCCGGACGATGGAAGCGCGTGGCGTTGGTGATTACGTTCAACTTGACCTCACCCAGTCCAAACTCCCGTTTTACCCGGGCTACCCGTTCAACCACTTCCCGGAAGCCCGGATATGTGGTGGGCTCGCCATCGCCCGAAAACGCGATGTCATTCGTTCGTTTGAGGGCGTCCGGGATTTCACGAAACCGGGGGTGCTCGAAGAGTGTGCCGTCCCGAATCTGCCCGAACAGGTCACGCAGCTCCTGTTCGATTTCATCCGGCCTCACATCCCTCAGAACTGGAGCTGTCTTGCGGTCCACCTGGCAGTATATACAGTCGAAGTTGCAGATTTTGTCGGGATTCAGATTGATTCCTACAGAAATGCCCCGGGATCGCCGGGATACGACTGGATAAACGTACTTGTTCTCCTCAAATAGTCGTGGATGAGAAGATATCGCACTGCGAAACGCATTTTCGGAAGAAGGTTGCTTGATTGGCATTTTTACTTTCAATTTACGTGAAGAGGGTGGGCTGTCGATGAGGAATATACCGTGTTCGGGTTTGCCTCGCAACTCGGGTAAAAACAAAAAAAAGACCCCGATCTTCGGGGTCCCGACCCAATTGCTGGCAGATGTTTGCTACTTTACGATAAAAACCTTCGCTGCAAGGTCCAGGCAATCTTCGATGTTCCCCTCTCTCAGACTTTTGTGGGATTCATATCGATTCTTGTCATAATTGTAGATGAAAAATTTCCACTTGTTTGGACCCTGAAACTCGAGTCTGGCCAGTTTGCCCACGGTTTTTTACACTGCCCATCTTGAACAGCTTCCCGACCAGCCCTTCTTTTTCGTGCTTAATCACTTCCAGCAGCACGAAGTTGTTCTTGAATCTTGCACGGATCTCTTTTACCCCGTATTTCCCTACAAAGTGTTTCTTGGCATGTGTTTGTAGGCGCTTTTCGGTAAGGTCTATATCTTGTGGCGAAGGAATGCGTACTGGCATTGCGTTCTCCTGCACTTGCCCCGACAGCTATCCCGCAAGGGCCTGGTCCACTGCTTCGGGGAGATCGGTTGCATTGAATGGTTTGTCGAGGAAATTGCTAACACCCGCTTCCTGCAGCAAGCCTGTTGTCTCAGGATTTAGAAAACCGGAGACGACGAGGATGCAGGTGTTCGCTCCCTGCTTGTGGAGCAGACCGGCGATTTCTACGCCATCGATCCCAGGCATATTCAGATCCAGCGTGATCAGGTCGTATTTCCCCGTCAGGGCATCACCTACGGCTGTTGCGAGGAAGTCCGTTGCTTCAACACTGTGACCCGCACGCGTGAGAATGGTTTCCATCGCGCCGCGAATGTGTCGGTCATCATCTATGATCAGGATCTTTGCCATGGTCCGAGACGGGGATAAGGAGTTTGTCGAAAACTGCTTGAAGTCTCAAGCTAACCACACCAACCATAATATTTGGTGATGTGGATCACATGGATGAAAAAGTAGAATCAGGACAACTTAATGTGCGAGAGCGGTTTCCACGGCGCTTAACACATCATCTTTGTGAAGGGGCTTTTTGAGCGTGAGACTCGCGCCTAATTTTTTCGCGAGTGCCAGATAGCCCATTTCACCGTCGCCATCGAATCCGGTCATTGCAATTACCCTGGCCAGGGGATTCTTTTCGTAAATCTCCTGGATCGCCTCCAGACCGTCTTCCTCCGGCATTACGATGTCTGTAATCACGAGGTCTGAGGGGGGTTCCAAATAGCAGCAAACGCCCTCTTTTCCGTCCCTGGCCTCGACAATGTCGTGGCCCAGAGGGGAGAGAATTTCCTTCAGGATTTCCCTTGTGAGGCCATCGTCGTCGATCACAAGTATTCTGGCCATAGTTCCGTACATACTTTTAGAGGGCGGCCTTTTCAGGCATTCCCCTCAAGAATAGATTCTATTGCGCGGCTCAGTCCGTCCATATCGAGGGGCTTTTCAAAGGCCTCGATCGCGCCATATCGCTTGGACATGGACACCATATCAATTTCGTCTCTGATACCCACACTGGAGACCACGATGATTTTTACATTCGCATCGAAAGCTTTTAGTTCCTGGATGACTTCGAGGCCTGTTTTGACTGGCATGAAGATATCGGTGATTACGATATCGAAGCTCTTTTCCTTGTACAGATCAACACCTTCTGACCCATCCAGGGCTTCTACAACCTCGTGACCGTTCCGCTCAAGAGATCTACCGATCACCTGCCTGACTTCCGTTTCGTCATCGATCACCAAGATCTTAGCCATTCTCGATTCCCCATCGGCGGTTTGGCGTAACCGCCCTAATTTAAGTCACTTTCCCCGAAAGTGCAAAACATAACTTGTAGAAATCAGCGACCGGATCACCGCGATCAGAGATGTGACTCCGGCTCCCTGGGACTTTGCTGGCTTGTGCCGCCTTTGCTCAAGCTCTCTCATATTGTTCCACGAAATTGCCCGAGAGTTGGCTTTCCACCGTATTCAAATTTATCTTGATTATTCCGAATACCACGACAAAACCCGAAATTACGATGAGTGAATACTTACGCACGCTGTACCCTTTCGATACACCTACCGGCACAAATCGTTACAGGCATTTCGTTTCTCAGGTGGTTGCCAGGACCGGGAAGTCCATCGCGCATATCCATAGTGCTCCTGAAATTGGCTCAGGCTCATACCCCGAAAGGCTGCTGCCCGGAACCTCGCAATCCAGATCCTTTCCTCTTGTCATCGGGCAAGGAAATATTTACCTTGATAGCTCGAAAGCATTCCCATTCCAAGCTTGAGTTCACAGCTTTTCCGCTGGTGCTTTAACCGGCTGGTTTCTTTCAGGAGCCCTTATGTCAACATTTGTCGGGAATATTCCCAAGCGAAAAGAGGTTTGCAAAGTTACCTTCGCCAATAGCGGCAAGACTGTGGAGTGCAAACCATATGCCAACCTCCGGCAGTTGGCCATAGACAACGACATTGATCTGTATAACGGGCTCACGAGGACGCTGAACTGCCAGGGCAACGGACTTTGCGGAACGTGCACCGTGGAGATCACACCGCCAGGAGGTGTTTCGGCGAAGGCTGCAATTGAAAAGTTTCGCTTCCTTCTTTTGAAAGGAAATCTTCGCATGGCCTGTCAGGTGCAGGTCAAGGAAGACATTGTGGTAACCAAGCACACAGGCATCAAGGGCAACAAGGGATACAAAGTGCGGGAAGCCTCTGATGAAATAGTACAAATGTATAAGGACGGAAAAACCCTGGCCGAGATTTCGGAAGCTTTCCAGGTGCCCGTCCCTAAAATCGTGAATATCTTTCACAATAAAGGTGTTGAGATGCGTCGCCCGGGTTCAGCGGCGTAACCAACTCAAGATTTCAGCAGATCGGAATATTTAGAGGAGACACGGCGTTCGTGTCTCCTTTTTTTATTGCGGATAGGGAATGAATCGATTTGTCGTTCGCTGGTAGGCTACATATCTGCTGCCAAGGAGGCGTACCATTCGACGTTCCTCGAAGGTGGCGCCGATCCAGAAATACAGCAGACACCAGCCCGCAAAGAGTGCATAGCTCGAGGTGATGACAGGCTGAGACACGAGGGCTACGGAGAGAAAGAAGTAGAGTGGGTGACGGCAGTATTTGTATGCACCCAGGGTGCTGAGTTCTGTTGTTTCATCCATTTCCGTGGGTAATGGCAAACCCGCTCGATGGCGCAGGATTTGGGATATTCCGAGGAATTCGCGCAGATCGATACTACACAGAGACCAGATAAACCCCGACAGCCCCGTGATACGAACGGCCAGGAGGCACCACCTGACGATGGGGGAAGCTGTGTAGAACGTGCCGCCAGGAAAGGGAATGAAGTACAGAGGCAGCAAAAGCAGGATACTAAGGATAACGTAGGCGAGACGGAAGCATGCCATTCGCGGACCGAGCACTCGGGAAGCAAAACGCTTGAACCTCAGACTTGCTGTAATGCTGTGGAAGGATGCGTACAGGAGCAGAAAGGCCGACGGAAGGAGCCAATCCTGAATCACTTTTTGGTACCTGATGCAGACTGCCTGTCCAACTGGGAGGTAAACTTGTCTACCTGACGGAAGATCTTGTGGATGGTGAACACGTCTCTCCGCTCAAGAGCGATTCTGCCGAAGAGGCGTCGGATAGATCGAAAAAAGCTCTCGGGGCGATGGCTCTCAGTATACCCGAGCAGGTTCAACGCAAGATCGATGTGGTTGTACATGGACTCAATTTCCTGATAGGACGCAAGGTCCAGTTCCGGCTTTTCAGGTGGATTCATGGCGGCCTGGAACAACTCGTAGCAGAACAGCAGGGAGGCCTGTGACAGATTCAGGGACGGGTATGTGTTTGCCGTCTGAATGTTTGCCACAAGGTGACAGAGCTGTAATTCGTCGTTGGTGAGTCCGTTCTCTTCTCTGCCAAAAACCAGCGCACCCTCTGTGCCTTCGGGCAAGGAGAGCAGACGCCTGGAGATTTCCTTGGGGCCGTGGAACAGGTCCAGGTCGTTGCGCTTGCGGTGGGTCGTGCCTACAGCAAGAACTGTGTCCTGCAGGGCTTCTTCCAGTGTATCACAGACCGTGGCGCCATACAGAACATCGCCAGATCCGTGCGCCATTTTTCTGGCATCGCCGCATTTGTGATCGGGCGGATCCACCAGATAAAGACGGAGTATTCCCATATTTTTCATTGCTCTGGCGACGGATCCGACATTGCCGGGCTCCTTGGTTCCCACCAGCACGACCCGTAAATTGTCCAGCGGGCCCCGTTCTGCATCCACATTCGACATAGCCATTCCTGATCTGGCCAAAATAATCTGTGACCTCAGTGAGATTAGAAAACAGAAGTAGGAAACTACAGCAATTATCGGACAAAAACAAGTGACGGAGCGATTTCTCTGCTATCCGGCTTGACTTCAGAATCCCGAATTCGTACACTTCAAAACAATGGACAGGAGGTCTGAGCAAAGACCTGGACATTCATCATTTACCGTATCAACTCAAGGAGTTTGACTGGACGTCAGCGAGGCAAATGACGTCCACAAAACGTATTGGTTCTTCGCGAATAAGTTGTTGTATATATACAACTTGACGCGTGTTCCGAGAATTCCTTGGGAGGTGCGATACCTGCAGATGCAGGTAAGGGAATGGCGCCAACTTCCGAATCGAGGAAGGGGCGCTTTTTTTATTCATTATGGAATTATTGGCCAAACTCGGGCCGTTTATTCGGCCTTTCCAGGGGCGATTGCTGCTGGCCATAGGGATTACCGGCGGGATGACCCTGCTAGGTATGATCCCCCCTCTTCTGATGAAGTATGTGATCGATGAGGTCGTGGGGATGGGGCAGTGGCAAATGGCGCCTGCGATTCTCGTTACGCTGCTGCTGGTGAATCTGCTTTCTGCCGGTGGCGGATTTATGAACGATGTCGTGATCTACCTGGTGGGCCAGCATCTCGTTTTCGATATTCGCCGAGCCCTCTTCAGGCATATCCAGGGATTGTCTCTAAGGTTTTATGAGGAGATGGGCACGGGGAAGATCATGTCCCGGATTATGGGGGATGTGGCGCGAATCCAGAATATGGTGACCTGGAATACGATTTCCATTGTCAATGATGTAATTTCTTTCGCCTTCGGAATCGTGGTGATTTTCTATTTCAGCTGGAAGCTCTCCCTGATTACCGTAGCCTTGCTGCCGTTCTACATTTTGAACTATGCCTTCTTCGTGAAGCGGATTCGACGAAAAAATGTGTCTGTCTGGCGCAAGATGGACCAGGTTGCCAATTCGCTTCAGGAACGGCTCAGGGGGACACGCCTGGTCCGGTCCTTCACCAGCGAAGGCCGTGAACTCGAGGCTTTCTCGACGGGCACAAGGGAAGTGCTGGACACGTCGCTGGAAGGGACCGCGTTGA